>CANQHJ010000006.1 GCA_947623665.1 uncultured Bacilli bacterium | reverse complement strand
AGTATATCTGAAGAGAGAAAATCATGTGTAATAACAGGAAGTGATAGTACATGTAAGATAACTTTACCTAATATAGACTCAAAGAAAGGATACGACAAAAAATACTTTACAGAAGATGAGAGTTTAACAGAAGGAGAAAGTCCAAATACAGAAATAGAAGTAAGTGAAAACAAAACACTTTATGCAAAAGCAGACGATATAGAAGTACCAGTATGTAAGCTAAAAGAAATAACTCCAAACAAACCACTTAAAGATGAAGATATAGAAGCTATTATAGATTGCACTGATACTAGTGGAATAATCAATAAAGAAATGACAGAAGAAAATATAAAGGTTTTAATAGATAATAATGAAGAACAACCAATAAATAAAAAAATAACAGATATTTCATTAATAAGAAATGGAAAAGAATTTACATTTGTATTTTCAGGATTTAATAGTAAAGGAAAAATAGGATTAAGAATAGAAGAAGGAGCAATAGAAGATTTAAGTGGTAATAAAAATAGTGCAACTCTATTAGAAACAAAAATAGTATTAGAAGATTATGCAGCAGATAAATTAGTAGATGATAATACTACAACAAACGAATACACAACAGCAACTGAAACGGAAAAAAAAGAAATGTTTGAATTTAATCATGCAACAAGTGCGTTACAACCCAATTGGACAGAAGAGGAGTTAAAAGATTATAGATATATAGGAGAAAATCCAAATAACTGGATTAAATTTAATGAAGAAGATTGGAGAATAATTGGAGTATTTACAACAGAAGATAGTAGTGGAACAAAAGCCAAAAGAATGAAAATAATAAGGAATCAAACTATAGGAGGATATACATACGACAATAAAGGAAGTGGAGTAGGATCATCAACAGATGATAGAGGAAGTAATGAATGGGCAGATGCAAGATTAAATTACTTATTAAATCCAGATCATGATGATGAAAATATAGGAGGAAGTCTATATTGGAAAAAAGAAATTGGAACATGTTATGGAGGAGAAATAGAGTCAACAGGAAAAGAAAAAACAAAAGAGTGTGATTTTAGAACTATAGGATTAAAAGAAGAAGCAAGACAAGATATAGCAGAAGTAAAATGGTATTTAGGAGGAATAAAAGGAGTATTAAATACGCCAGGAGAAGATATATATTTAGAAGAAAGAAGTAATGAAGTACCAGCAGGAAGAAGAAATACATGGATAGGGAAAGTAGCATTAGCATATCCAAGTGATTATGTATTTACATTTGCCAAAGGAGTAGATGATACATGTTATAATAACTCGTATAGATGTAGAAATGGAAAATATACATCAAGTTGGTTGTATGGAATTTATCAAGAAACTACAAATCACTTTTTATTAAATCCAACATTAGAAAATAATTATATGGTAACAAATGTAAATAATAGTAATGGAGATTTAAATGGTGGTAATATGACAAATTATACACTTATGGTAACTCCAACAGTATATTTAAGAGAAGATATAGGAATTATAAGTGGAAATGGAAGTAAAGATGAACCATATCAAATAAGGAATGCAGTAAGTCAAGAAGAGAAAGAGACACAGACAGACACGGTAAGACCAGAGTGTAGTTTATCAGGAATAAATAAAACAGGAGAAGTAAGTCCTGATGAAGAAGTAGAAGTAAAAATAAAATGTACAGATGATAGTGGATATATAGAAAAAGATATAACAAAAGAAGAAATATCATTACAAATGGATGGAAAAGTAGGTACAGGAGATATAAATCTTACAAATAGTCAAAATGTAGAAAAAGGGAAAGAATATACATTTACAATATCAAACTTTTCACAAGCAGGGATATTATCAATTGGCATACCAGCAAGAGCAGTAACAGATAAAGCAGGTAATGGTAATTTAAAAACTACATTAACAACAGGACTAACTGTAAAATCAAATGATACAACACCACCAACATGTGAATTTGTATCTGGTTCTGCAACAGGAAGTTATTCATCAAATACATATAAAGTTCAATTTTCTATAAAATGTACTGATGAGTCAAAAATGAAAGAAGAGTTATTCTCAACTGATAAAATTAAAGTTAAATATGAAGGGTATTCTAATTGGATGAATCCTACTGACTTTAGTCTTTCGGATGTTTCTAATAGTGGAGGAGCATATACTTATAAAATGTCTGTAACTTTGCCTAGTGGTTATGCATGGCAATGTAAAGGTCCTTCATTTCAATTTGGTGAGGGAATATTCCATGATATATATGATAATTATTCCTCAGCTTTAGAATTTCAATTTTCTGTAAGTTTCCCTGGAACTTCCACTAATGGATGTGAGCCCGCTTCAATAAAATTTGCTTAATGATTACTATTTTATTCAACTTTATAATATTAAAGAAATAATTTTATACTATAATCAACAATAAAAATAAATTAGTAAAAAGTATTAAACTTGTTAATTGAAATAATTAAAGAAATGAATTTAATAAATTGCTTTAGGTGAATTTGTTAAATTTATTCTTTTTTTATTATGAATTGTATAAAATATGCGTTTGACTGTGAGTTTTGTTAGTGATATAACTTAATAAATTATTTGATGTAGGAGGTGTATTTTGTCGAATTTCTCAGTTACTGAATTTAAAAGTAATGATTTAATTGATGTTGAAGATATTTATAAAAAAATTAAAGATAAAATAATTTTTTCTAAGAGAAACGTAGTAAAACATATTGATTCTACTATGACTGAAGTTTATTGGTATATTGGTAAAAAGACTTATGAAAAATCAGGAGAAAGTACTAAAGCAAGTTATGGTAAAAAAGTTGTAGAAATGTTATCTAAAAAATTAACAAAAGAATTTGGAGATGGTTTTTCACCAGTTAGTATTAGAAGAATGAGAAAATTTTATGAAAAGTATCCAATTTGGTCGGCAGTGCCGACCGAATTGACATGGTCTCATTTTCAAGAATTAATTAGAATTGATAGAAAAGAAGAAAGAGAGTTTTATGAAAAAGAAGCTATTAAATCTAATTGGGGATATAGAGAGTTAAATAGACAGATAAATACTAAGTTATATGATAGATATTTAATATCTCCTGATAAAAAAAATGATAATAGAAAAAAGTAAAGAAGAAAAAAATGTTACTGATCCAGAAGAAATTTTAAAATCTCCTTATATTTTTGAATTTGTTGGTTTGAGAGAAAATAAAAATTATTTAGAAACAGATTTAGAAAAAGCCTTACTTTCACATTTAACTGAATTTTTATTAGAGTTAGGAAGAGGTTTTTCTTATGTTGCTCAACAACAAAAAATAAAAATAGGGTCAGAATATTATTATCCAGATCTGATTTTTTATAATAGATTGGTTAAATGTTTTGTAATAATTGATTTAAAACTTGGTAAATTAACACATCAAGATATAGGACAAATGCAAATGTATGTTAATTATTATAAAAAGACACAGATGGTCGATGGTGAGAATGAACCTATTGGTATATTATTGTGTGCTGATAAAGATGATGCTGTAGTTGAAATGACTTTAGGTGATACAAAAAATATATATGCTTCTAAATATTTAACATATTTACCAACAAAGGAAGAATTGATAAAGATAATAAAAGAAGAAAAAGAAATGTATGAACTAGAAAATAATATAAAAAAAGAATAATTGACTCATCAAAAGATGAGTTTTTCTAGTATAATATAAGTGGAGGGGATATTATGATTGCTGGAGTATTAATACAACTTTCTAATAGGAATATTGATCGTGTCTTTGATTATAATATTCCTGATAGCTTAATTAATAAAATTAAAATAGGTATGAGAGTAGTTGTTCCTTTTGCAAGAATGCATCTTGAGGGTTTTGTTTTAGAAATTAAAGATAAGAGTGATATAGATGATTTAAAATCTATTGAGAGTATTGTTGATGAAGATGTTTTACTTAATAAGGAACAGTTAGAACTTGGTCGTCTTATGCAGAGGGATACTTTGTCTACTTTGATTAGTTGTTACCAAGTTATGCTTCCTAAAGCACTTAAAGCAAGATTGGGTAGTAGTATTTCTAAAAAGTATGATACATTTTATAAATTTGGAGATGTTAAGTTAGAAAAGATGAATGCTACTCAACAAAAGATAATAGATATAATTAAGAAAAATGGTGAAATAAAAAGAAGTGATGCTTTAGATATTTCTTCTAGTTCTTTAAATACTCTTTTAAAAAGAAATGTTATTGTGCCTTTTAAAAGAGAACATTATAGGGTTAGTTATGATGATAAGTTAGTTACTCCTCATGTACTTACTAATGAGCAGAGTAGTGTTGTAAATGATATAGTTAATTGTCATGATAATAATATATTTTTAATATATGGTGTTACTGGTAGTGGTAAGACTGAGGTTTATATGGAGTTAATTGATTATTATTTAAAACTTGGTAAGACTGCGATTGTACTTGTTCCTGAGATTTCTTTAACTCCTCAGATGGTTAAACGTTTTGGAGATAGGTTTGGTAGTAGGATAGCTGCAATTCACAGTGCTTTATCTGAAGGTGAGAAGTATGATGAATATCGTAGAATTTATAGAGGAGAGGTTGATATTGTTATAGGGGCTCGTAGTGCTGTTTTTGTACCTCTTAAGAATTTAGGTATTATTATAATAGATGAGGAACATAGTGATTCTTATAAACAAGATTCTCAAAATCCTAGATATGATACTTTAGCAGTTGCAAAACATAGATCTAAATATAATAATTGTAAAATAGTTATGGGTAGTGCTACTCCTTCTTTGGAGACTTTTGCAAGGGCTCAAAAGGGTGTTTATAAACTTTTGTGTCTTCCTCATAGGATTAATGGGAAAAGTCTTCCTTTGGTTAATATTATTGATATGAATGAAGAGTTAAAATACAGTAAGGGACATTTTTCTAGATTGTTACTTGATAAAATAAAAGAGAAAAAAGAATTAGGACAACAGGTTATTTTACTTCTTAATAGACGTGGATATTCTTCTTTTGTTACTTGTAAGAATTGTGGATATACGGTTAAGTGTCCTAATTGTGATATTACTTTAACATATCATAAAACAAGTAATAATCTTAGATGTCATTATTGTGGATATGCAACTAAATATGATAAGAAATGTCCTTCTTGTGGGGAGGTTTCTATGAGTGATTTGGGTGTTGGTACTCAAAAAATAGAAGAGGAACTTTTAAGTTTAATTCCTTCTATTAAAGTTTTAAGAATGGATTTTGATACTACTTCTCGTAAAGGGATGCATGAGAAGATGATTAAATCTTTTAAGAATCATGAATATGATGTTTTACTTGGAACTCAAATTGTTGCAAAAGGGCTTGATTTTTCTCGTGTTACTTTGGTTGGCGTTATGAACGCTGATACATCTTTAAATATTCCTGATTTTAGAAGTAGTGAGAATACCTTTTCTTTACTTTCTCAAGTTGCGGGTAGAAGTGGGAGAAGTAAAGATGCAGGAGAGGTTATTATTCAAACTTTTAATTCAGAACATTATGCAATTAAGCATGCTAGTCATCATGATTATTTGGGGTTTTATAAAGAAGAGATGAATATTAGAAGAAGCTTAAAATATCCTCCATATTATTTTCTTGTTTATATTCGACTTAGTAGTAAAGATAATAAATTACTTTTTAAAGAAGCAAATCGAATTAAAAACACATTAAATAATAGACTTTCTTCTACTATAGTTTTAGGACCTACTCCATGTAATATATTTAAAAAGAATCTTAAATATAGATATTCTATAGTTTTAAAATATAAAAAAGAAGATAAATTATATCCGTTACTTAAACAAATCATAGACTATTATAAGAGTAATAAAAATATTGTAATAGATTTAGATTTTAATCCTATTCATTTTGATTGAAATAGTAATAAAGTATTGTTTGAATAATAAGTAAAACGTGTTATAATTAAATAGAATAGATGGAGGTGTATTATGTTAGAGAAGATTTTGTCTAGAACTGATGTAGAAGAATTTTTACATGAAGTATTAAATGATCAAAAATTTAATCTTGATAATAATGGACTTTCATCTAATAAAAAAGATGAAGATATTAAAAATTTGTATAGTCTTATTACTATGATGGATGCAATAATTAAGTTTTCTATAATTGTTGATAATGAAGAGTTTTTTGAAGAGTATTTATTACAACTTAGAAGAATGCTTAAAAGGATTCATAACGTAGAAGATTTAGAGTATGGAATTAGTAAATTGATTTGTAAAATAGTATCTTTAGTTTTAAATATTAGTGATTTGGAAGATACATCTAATAAAAAAGCTATACTTTCTTATATTTATGATAGATATATAGTAAATGGATATATGTTTTGTGGATTTGACTCATCGATAAGTGATAATTTTTCTATTAATGGGATTGATCCTAGAAATATAGATATACCAGTAGAGAGAATAAGACAAATTAATCATTTCTTTAATAATCGTGGTTTTATTGATTTTGCAAAGTTTGTTGAAGAAGATGATGCTCATGTTATAATAACTGATAGTTCTGCACTTGCGTATTTTTATGCATTAGCGTCTCCTAGATATTTAGCTGATATTTGTGCAACTAGTGAATATATGAATGATGGTTATGATATTTGTGCATTTTATAGAAAAGATTATGAGGCATGTAGAAATAATATAATTAAATTTAGTAAATTTACTCGTCTTTCAATGAATGAGGCATCTGTTGTATTGCAGACAGCAACTAGTCTTTGGAATAAATTAGATGTTAATAATTCTAAACCTTGTATTGCTTTTATAAAAAGAAAGGATATTGGCAGAAATTATTTAGAAGATATTAGAAATATTTTTACTATTGCAGAAAGAGATGATATAGTAATATCAGTATCTATGATACTTAAAAGTAATATAAATGCTGAGAAGAGATATACACCAATAGATAATAAATCTTTTGATATTAAAGTTATGCCTAGTTATAAAGAATTATATATAGTTGCAGAAGAGGTTATGTTTAATGAAGAAAAGCATGTTAATTTAAATGAGTTTTATTTTGATGATTTAGAAGAAGAATTAAATGTTAATTATTTGTCTAATGTAGTTAATAATTATGGTAAATCAACAATATTAGGACTTATTGGAATGCTTATGATAACTCTTGGAGCAACCCTTATAATTTTATTTACATATTATACTTAGAAATGGAGATAACATAATGAAGAAATTAAACATAGTATTTATGGGAACACCTGATTTTGGAGTTAAAGTTTTAGAAGGATTAATAGAAAAACATAATGTAATTGCAGTTGTTAGTCAACCTGATAAGAAAGTAGGTAGAAAACATGTGCTTCGTCATACTCCTATTAAGACAGTAGCACTTGATCACAATATTAAAGTGTTGCAGCCTTCTAATATAAAAGATGATTATGAAAAAATAAAAGATTTGAATCCTGATATGATTGTAACTTGTGCTTATGGACAGTTTGTTCCTGATAATATACTTAATATACCTAAATATGGATCTATTAATGTCCATGCATCACTTCTTCCTAAATATAGAGGAGGAGCACCAATTCATAGAGCTATTATTAATGGGGATAGTAAGACTGGTGTTACTATTATGTATATGGCTAAAAAAATGGATGCAGGAGATATTATTAGTCAAAGAGAAGTTATTATTAAAGAAGATGATAATTTAGAGAGTCTTCATGATAAGCTTAGTGTTGTTGGTAGGGACTTGTTACTTGATACTATTGAGGATATAATTGCTTGTAAAAGTAGTAGAGTAAAACAAGATGAAAATTTAGTTAGTTATGCTTATAATATTATTAGGGAAGATGAAAGACTTGATTTTAATAAGACTACAATTGAAATTTATAATCATATCAGAGGGCTTTCCCCATTACCTGGAGCTTTTACTACGTTAGATGGAAAGCTTGTAAAAGTTTATTCTTCTTATATGAGTGATAGAGTTTTTACTACTAAGGATAATGGAGAGATTGTAGCAATTTATAAAGATGGAATAGGAGTTTCTACTAAAGATGGTGAAATTATAATTACACAGATAAAGATCGAGGGAAAGAATAAAGTTAAAGTTGCTGATTATTTAAATGGTATAGATAAAGATAGTTTAATCGGTAAAGTATTTAAATAGGGGATATAGTAGTTATGAAGAAAGTAAATATTAAAAAGATTTATAAATATGTAAGAGATCCAAAAAATAAACCTGTTTTGTTTTTTGGCTTTTACTTTGTACTTTTTGCATGTCTTGCTGTTATGTTTAGGATTGCTCCTTCTACTACGACTCCTAAAACTAATTTAAAAGCTAAGCCTAAAAGTAGTCATTATTATAATTTAGGAAAGTTAGAAGATGCTAATTATCATTTTAAATATTATTATAATATTGATGGTGCAGTTGCTAATTTTGAAGGTGATCGTAATGGTGTAAGACAATTATTTATAAGAAATTATAATAATACTATTGATAATTTTTATGGATATAGAAATTTATTTATGATAAATAGTAATAATGATTGGATTAAATCTGATAATCCATATTTGTATTCAGAGTTTTTAGAAGTAGATGTTATTAGAGAAATACTTAAAAAAGCAACATTTATATCTAAGACAGAATATCAAAATAAGAAATACAGTTATACATATAATATTTCAACAACTACACTTGATAAGATAATAAATAATAATATAATTGATATAGAAGATCCTGTTAATGAAGTTGTTATTACTATGGATAATAATTATTATGTTGAAAAAATAGAATATAAACTTGATAGTTTTATAAAATATCAAAATCCTATCTCACATGAATTTAAATTAAATTTAGAATTTAGTGAGTTTGGTAATATAAAAGAAATACAAGAGCCAAAACAATAGACTTAATTTATAAAAGTTTGTATAATATTCTATGGAAGTGAGAAGTATGAGTATTTATGACTTAACAAAAGAAGAATTAGAGGAATATTTTATTAATCATGGTGAAAAAAAGTTTCATGCTGATCAACTTTTTTCTTGGTTATATGAAAAAAAGATAACTTCTTTTGATGAGGTAACTAATATAAAAAAAGAGTTTTTAGAAATTATTAAAAAAGATTTTTCTATTAAGAGTTTAAAAATATTAAAAAAAGAAACTGATGTTGATGTTAATAAGTATTTGTTTTTACTTGATGATAAAGAGTGTATTGAGACTGTTTTAATGAAACATGATTATGGTAATAGTATTTGTATCTCTTCACAAGTTGGATGTAATATGGGATGTAGTTTTTGTGAAAGTGGAAGAGTTAAAAAGAAAAGAAATTTAAAAGTTTCTGAAATGGTAAGGCAAGTACTTGAAGTAGAAGAAGACTTAGGAAAAAGAATTAGTCATGTTGTTATTATGGGAATTGGAGAGCCTTTTGATAATTATGATAATGTAATGAAGTTTTTAAAGATTATGAACGATCCTAAAGGTCTTGCAATTGGTAGTCGTCATATGACTATATCTACTTGTGGTATTATTCCTAAAATAAAAGAATTTATTAATTTTCCATTACAAGTTAATTTAGCTATTAGTCTTCATGCTCCAACAGATGAGTTAAGAAGTAAGTTGATGCCTATTAATAAAGCTTATCCTTTAAAAGATTTAATGGTAGTATTAAAAGAATATATTAAAGTTACTAATAGAAGACTTACGTTTGAATATATTTTACTTGATGGGATTAATGATAGAGAAGAAGATGCTAAGGCTTTAGTTAAGTTAATTAAAGGAATGAATGCTTATGTTAACTTGATTCCATATAATGAAAATTCAAAACTTGAATATAATCGTAGTAGTGGGATGCAAATTATGAAATTTTATGATATACTAAAGAAAAATCATATACAAGTAACCATCAGGAGAGAGTTTGGTAGTAATATAAGTGCTGCGTGTGGACAACTTAGAAGCAAAAAGGAGGAACTATGAAATCTTTTTATCTAACAGATGCTGGCAAAGTGAGAGATCATAATGAAGATAGTGTTATTATTGTTAAAAATAGTAATGATGATTATTTAATGGCTATTGCCGATGGTATGGGTGGTCATTGTGCGGGTGAAGTTGCTTCGTCAATAGCAATCCGTTATTTAGGTAAACATTTTACTGATACATTTTTAAATATGAGAAAAGTCGATGCAGTTAATTGGCTTAGAGATTGTGCTAAAGAAATTAATACTTTGATATTTAGACATGAAAAAGATCATCCTGAAAGTAAAGGTATGGGTACAACTTTGGTTATTGCTCTTGTAACAAAGGATTATATTTTATTTGGAAATATAGGGGACTCTAGTGGATTTGTTATTAAAGATGATAAACTTCATAAGGTAACATATGATCATACTTTAGTTAATCTTTTACTTAGTGCAGGAGAGTTGACTAAGGAAGAGGCTAGTGTTCATCCAAAGAAGAATGTACTTATGAAAGCACTTGGTGCTAATGATCCAATTGATATAGATATATTTGATTGTGATATGAGTATTTCACAAATTATGCTTTGTAGTGATGGGCTTACTAATATGTTGGAAGTTGATCAAATAGAAAGAGTATTACTTAGTGATGCAGATATAGAAGATAAAGTTATTCGTTTGATTAGAAAAGCTAATAATAGGGGTGGAACAGATAATATTTCGGTTGCTTATTTAATTCGTGAGAAAGTAGGTGGCGAGTAAGATGGTTACAAAAGGTCAATTCATTAATGAACGTTATCAAATAATGAGAAGTATTGGAGAAGGTGGAATGGCTAATGTTTATTTAGCATATGATACTATTCTTGACCGTAGGGTTGCAATTAAAGTTTTAAGAGGAGATTTGTCTAATGATGAAAAGTTTGTTAGACGTTTTCAAAGAGAAGCTTTATCAGCCTCTAGTCTTTCTCATCCTAATATAGTTGAAATGTATGATGTTGGAGAAGATAATGGGCTTTATTATATTGTTATGGAATATGTTGAAGGTAAGACTTTAAAACAACTTCTTAAAAGACGTGGTAATCTTACTTTATCTGAGGCAATTGATATTATGCTTCAACTTACTGATGGTATGGCACATGCCCATGATTCTTATATAATACATCGTGATTTAAAACCACAAAATATTATGATAGAAGATGATGGGCAAGTAAAGATAACTGATTTTGGGATTGCAATGGCACTTAATTCTACACAACTTACTCAAACTAATTCAGTTATGGGTTCTGTTCATTATTTACCACCAGAACAAGCTAATGGTAAAGGGTCTACTATTAAAAGTGATATATATTCAATGGGTATAATTTTCTATGAACTTTTAAGTGGAAGTTTGCCTTTTAGAGGAGATTCTGCAGTTGAAATTGCTTTGAAACATATGAAAGAACCTCTTCCTAATTTAATGGAGAAAGATTCTTCTATTCCTCAAAGTATTGAGAATATTATTTTGAAATCAACTGCTAAGAATCCTAAGAATAGATATGATGATGCTAGAAGTATGCATCAAGATTTACTTACTGCACTTGATGATGATAGAATTAATGAAGAACCATATAAATATAAATATCCAGAACATGATGTAGATGGTAATACTAAACCTATAAAGAAACTTAGTGAAGTAGATGATAATATAGAAAATTTAGATGATGAAGAGGAAAAACCTAAAAAAGGAAAAAAGAAAAAGAAAAAAAATTGGTGGAAGAAATTAGATAAAAAACAAAAGACTATGGTTATTTTAGGTGGAATATGTGGAGTACTTATACTTGGTTTATTAACTACAATATTTGTAGTACCAGCTTTAACAGATGCTCCTGATGTCAAAATTCCTAATGTTAAAGGTATGAAAGTTTCTAAAGCGCAAGAAAAGTTAGAAGATGCTGGACTTGTTGTTAATAAAAATATAAAGAAAGTGTCTAGTAAAAAAGTAAAGAAAAATAGAATAGTTAAGACTGATCCAGTTGCTGGACGTACTGTTAAGAAAGGTACAAAGATAACTTTATATAAATCTACTGGAGAAAAGAAATATACTATTAAGGATTATGTAGGACAAGATTCTACTGAGGTCAAAAGAGAACTTGAAGAAAAAGGATTAGAAGTAAAGATTTCTAAGAAGAAACCAGATGATGATGGAGAATATGAAGATAATGTAATTATTGGACAAAGTCTAAAGAAAGGAACTAAAGTTAAGAAGGGAGATTCTATAACTTTATATATTCCTGATAATGATGAACAATTTCCAGATATGGTAGGTAGTGGATGGACTCTTGATGATGTAAATGCTTTTGCATCTAAATACAATTTGAATTTGAATATAATTTATCAAAAAACTAGTGCTTATCAAGCAGGAAAAGTAATTGATCAATCTCGTAGTCCTGGAAGTCTACTTACTAAAGGGTCTAATCTTACAGTAACAATTGCTCAAGAGCCTGATAAAGTTGATCCACCTAAAGAAGATACTACTCCAAAACCTGATGAATGTAAGAAGAGAGATTCTGAAACAGGAGAATGTTTAGATGGAACAGAAGAATAATAGGAGTTTATAGTGAAAGGACAAATTATTAAGATTATTCATAATACTCATGTAGTATTAAGTGATTCTAAATGTTATGAATGTAGTTGTAGAGGTAAAATTAGAAATCAAAATATAAAGCCTCTTGTTGGTGATTATGTTATATTTGATAAAGATGAAAATGTTATTGAAGAAGTTCTTGAAAGAAAGAACTTCTTTAATAGACCTATGGTTGCAAATATAGATCAGGCTATACTTATTACTGGTCTTAAATTACCTGATTTTTCTTTAAATCTATTAGATAAATTAATATCTTGGATGGAGATACATAAAGTAGAAGTTATAATATGTCTTACTAAAGAAGATTTACTTAGTAAGGAAGAATTAGATAAAGTCTATGAAAAGATAGATTATTATAAATCATTAGGATATAAAGTAGTATCTAATAAAGATATAGATACTATAAAGAAGTTACTTGTAGGAAAAACTACAGTTTTTACTGGACAAACTGGAGCGGGTAAATCTACTCTTTTAAATAAAATTAATCCTGATTGGGATTTAAAAACTGGTGAGGTATCTAAGGCTTTAGGACGTGGACGTCATACTACTCGTGTTGTTGAACTTTTTATGTTTAATGGTGGAAAAGTACTAGATACTCCAGGATTTTCAGCACTTGACTTTACTCAATTTGATAAAATTGATATTAGAGATTCTTTTATAGAATTTAGAAAATATCCTTGTCCATTTAAAGATTGTATGCATATTAATGAAAAAGAGTGTTCTATTATAAAAAAAGTAGAAGAAGGGGAAATACTTGAAAGTAGATATAGACATTATAAGAAATTAATTAATCAAGATAGGAGGTAGACTATGTTAATTTCAACATCATTTTTAAGTAGTAAAAATATTCCTGAGGATTTAAGAAAATTAAATAAAACAGATACAGATTTTATTCATGTTGATGTTATGGATGGAAAATTTGTTAAAAATAAAAGTCTACCATATAGTGAACTTAAAAATATTTATAAGTTTACTGATAAAAGATTAGATGTTCATTTGATGGTTAAGAATCCTTCTAAAGTAATAGAGAAATTTGCAACGTTAAATTGTGAGTATATTACTATTCATTTAGAAATAGATGAGGATATTGAAAAAGTTTTATCTATGATTAAGGATTATGGTATCAAATGTGGTCTTGCAATAAAACCTAATACTCCTGTTAAAGATTTAGTTCCTTATTTACCTCTTATTGATTTGGTACTTGTTATGAGTGTTGAACCAGGTCAGGGAGGACAAGAGTTTATTGAAGAGAGTGAGAATAAAATAAAAGAAGTTAGAACTCTTTTAGATGAGTATAAAAGTAAGGTACTAATTAGTGTTGATGGAGGAGTTAAAGATAATACAAAAGATATGTGTAGTAATGCAGATATTTTAGTCAGTGGAAGTTTTATTATAGGTAATGATGATTTTCAAGGGCAAATTGATAAGTTAAGAAAGTAATTGAAAAAAGAGTTATTTTATAATATAATAAAGACATAAAAAGGGAGATGATATTGTGGAAGGACAAGATAACAATAATCAAACTAATAATCAAAATGTAGAAGTAAATAATACTACTGTTAATAATCAAAATAATGATGTTTTAAAGCCAAGTGAGGATGCTGTAAAGCCAAATTCTGTAGAAGTTAATACTACTAAAGATACTCCAAAAACTCATGTTGATGCAGTTAGTACAAATGATGAAGTTGAAAAATCATCTGATTTGCCTTCTGCAAAGGATGCTGATGTTGGTACTAAAACTAGTATAGAACAAAAAACTACTATTAAAGATAGAATGTTAGATGGGCTTCCTGGAATAGGTGTTCCTAATAAAGATAAAAATAGTAATTTTAATATAAATAATAATGATAATAAAGCTGATACAGGAGAAAAAGTTACTAGTGAGGTTAAACAAGAACCTTTAACGTTTAAGAAAAAAATACAGTATTTCTTTACAATTATTTTCTTTGTTTTACTTGCTGTGTTTATTTATTTTTTACCTGAAATTACTGATTATTTTAATAGTGAGAAACAAAAGACTGAAGAAGTTAATACAGGATTTTTGACTTGTATATTAGAAAGAACTGTAGATGGTGTATCTAGCACAATTAAGGATAGATTTACTTTTTCTGATAATAAATTGAAAGTATATAAAAGAGATAGATTATTATCTGCTAATTCATCACAAAATCCTACTTTGAGTGATGCTAATGACGAATGTGAAGCATTACTTGAAGAGACAAAACAAATTAGTGGTGTAGATATATCTTGTTCATTTAAGAATAAGAAACAACGTACTATTCAAACTATAGATTATGAAACTGTAAGTAGTAGAAAACTAGATGCTGCTTTTACAGAGACTGGAGGTACTAATCCTGAATATGCTTTAGATGATGATATTGATGATATTGAATCTACTATGAAAACTGCAGGATTTGATTGTGAAAGAACTAAAGACTAATTAACATTATTTTACATGTTATTATACATTTATAATTGTAAACTCCTTTTACATATGTTAACATTATAGTATGTAAAGGAGTTTTTGTTATGAAATATTTTATTTATTTTATTAATACTTGTTTACTTGTACTTATACCTGTTTGTGTTTTTACAACTGAGCCTACTATTAATTCTTCTAATGCTTCTCTTGATTTGAAGAAATTAGAGAGTAAGTATGTTATGAAAACAGATTTAGAAGAAGAAAAAGTGGAAGAAGTTAAAGAAGATGAGTCTAAGGAAGAGACTAAACAGGAAGAGGTTAAAAATAAAATTACTAGTTTGCCTAAGGCTAATATTAATAATAAACACGGTGGTGTAGATCTTGATAAGTTGGATGTAGCACCTCCTAGAGTAGTTGAGAGTCCAAAAGAAAATAGTTTAGGTGTTTATGTTGGCACAATGAGTGCTTATATTCCTTACTGTTATGGATGTACTGGTAATGGTTATACTGCCCAAGGTTATTACGTAGGAGATGGTAATATTTATTATAATGATAAAGAATATGGTAGAGTTAGGATAGTTGCTGGAGATAATAATGTTTTTAAATTTGGAACGATACTTAGGGTGGAAACTCCTAAACTCCCTGTTCAAAATGTTATTATGTTAGATACAGGTGGACAAATAGGTTTTAATCATAAATGTTTATTTGATTTATTGTTTGATACAAAAGAAGCAGCCTTAAATTTTGGTCTTGCAGAAAATACTAGATTTACGGTATTACGTGAAGGTTTTTAAAAGAAAACAAAAGTTTTCTTTTTTCTTGTATTAATATAAAATATAAGTTATAATATGTGTTGTTGGAGGGATAATATGTCAAAAGAAAAAGCAAAAAATAAGCATGAAGTTGTTATTAAAATTGAAGGAGAAACTTGGGAAAAAGCAATAGATAAAGCATTTCGTGAAAAACAAAAGGATGCTAAAGTAGATGGATTTAGAAAAGGAAAAGTACCTAGAAATATTTATGAAAAACATTTTGGTAAGGAATCTTTATTTATTCCAGCAGCCGATTATGTTTTACAAGAAGCTTATATGAAAGCAATGGAAGAGTCTAAGCTAGTTCCTGTTGTTCAACCTGATGTTGATTTAAAATCACTTGATGAGAATGGTGTAGAATTTATTTTTAAAATTGTTACAAAACCTGAACTTAAAATTAAAAAGTATAAAGGATTAAATGTTAAACCTGAAAAAGTAAAAGTTACTAAAGAAGAGATTGAGCATGAGATAGGACATCTTTTAGAACATTATGCAGAAGTTGTTGTTAAAGATGGTAAAGTAGAAAAGGGAGATATTGCTGTAATTGATTTTGAAGGTAAAAAAGATGGAGTAGCTTTTGATGGTGGAAAGGGTGAAAATTATTCACTTGAAATTGGAAGTAATAGTTTCATTCCTGGTTTTGAAGATGCTGTTATTGGTATGAAGTCAGGAGAAGAAAAAGATATTAATCTTACTTTCCCAGAGGATTATGGTGTAAAGGACTTAGCTGGACAACCAGTAGTATTTACTGTTAAAGTTAATGAAGTTAAAGTTAAAAAGAATCGTGAACTTGATGAAGATTTCTTTGAAGATTTAGGAATGGAAAATGTTAATTCTAAAGAAACACTTGAAAAAGAAATTAAGTCTAGTATTAAAGCACAAAAAGAATTACAAGCAGAGAATGCTCATGTTGATAAATTACTTGAAAAAATAGGAGAACAAGTTGAAGTTGACATTCCAGAAGAAATGGTTAATGAAGAAGTAAATCATTTAATGAAGAGATTTGAAGAACAACTTAGAATGCAAGGTATTTCACTTGAGGTTTATTATCAATTTACTGCAAGTGATGAAGCTGCACTTCGTAGTCAATTAGAAAAAGAAGCATATTCTAATGTTTTATATCGTTTAATGTTAGAAGAAATTATGAATCTTGAGAAAATTGAAGTAACAGTTGAAGAAGCAGAAAAAGAAGCAGAAGAGCTTGCTAAGAAATATCAAATGGCTAAAGATGAATTACTTGCTCAACTTGGTGGACTTGATATGGTTAAATATGACTTACAAATGCGTAAGACAATCGATTTATTAAAAGAAGAAAATAAATAGTTATTAAGCACTTAATTTAGTGCTTTTTTTCTTTTTTTAATGTATAATAAGTTTATAATTGGTGGGATTTTTATGAATAATTATAAGTGTATGAAAATTTATAAAAGAAAATTTGTAATTTGTTTATTATTATCTTTGATTTATTCCTTTTTTAATGTATTAGGATATTTAGTTTATAATAAATTAGATGTTTTACAAATTATGTTATTGTTTTTTAGTAATTGTATTTTATTTTTTATAATATGTTTTTTTCTAATGTCTAAATTATTTATACCTAAAAATAAAAATGGTAAACTTTATAAAATAAAATATTTTAAAACTACTGTTATAATTATTTTGTTTTTACTTTCATTACCAGCTTTTATTGCATCTTTCCCTGGAGTTTTCTCTTATGATGCTCCATATCAAGTTACGCAATTTTTAACAGGTAAACTTTCTAATTATCAACCATTTTTAGTTTCTGTATTTTTATATTCAATTATAAGCATTGGGAAAATTGTTTTTTCTTCTTATGAGATAGGACTTGCTTTATTTATTGTTATTCAAATGTTTATATGTTTTTATGTAGTTGCAAGTTTACTTGAATATTTAAAGAGTAAAAATGTTAGTTCAATTATTCTTGTTTTGATAATTTTATTTTTTGGATTATTTCCTATAAACAATATGTTTATAGTTAATTCAGGAAAAGATACTTTGTTTTCATACTTTTTTTTACTATTTAGTATTTATAATGTTAAGATGGTTGATAATCCTAAATTGTTTTTTAGTAAAAATAGTAATTTGATAAAATACATTTTACTTTGTCTTGTAGTTTTATTTTATAGAAATAATATGATTTATGTGTGGTTTATAACTATATTAGTTTATATATTTATTTTTAAAGATTATCAAAAACAATTTAGAGTTATATTAATTTTTACAATATTACCTTATTTTATTGTTTGTTATCCTTTGTATACATTTTTGAATGTTACTAATGATAATACTCGTGAAATGATGAGTATACCTGCTCAAAGTATTACTAGAATTTATTTAAAACATAAAGATGAATTTAATAGTAAAGATATGAATATGATGAAATATTATTTTGGAGATGAAAATATAAGGTTATTAAAAAGACGTTATAGACCTTATAATTCTGATAATACTAAGTTTTCTATTGGTCATAACAGACTTGCCTCTAATTCTTTTGGTTTTGTTAGATTGTTTGTTAATCTTAGTGTTAGGTATCCAAAAGAGTTTTTTGAAACCTGTATTTATAATACTATTGGGTATTGGTATCCAGGATTGAAATATAATAAAAAATATTTTGAACCACAGAAATATATTGAATATAATAATACTGATACTGATTCTTCTTTTAAGATAAAAAGATATAAATTTATTCCTTTCTTATCAGATTATTATTTAAAATTAGGAGAGAGTAATGATAATGTTAATTATTTAGGTGTATTTAAGTTTTTAGGTAATCTGGGGTTTATTTTATGGTGTTATTTGTTTTTGATATTTTATGCTATATATAAAAGAAGATATAAAGTATTTTTAATGTTGTTACCACTTATTTTAGTATTTTTTACTAATTTACTTGGACCAGTTGCACTTTTTAGATATGTTTATTATTTACTTATATGTATGCCTTTATTTATAGTTTTAATAATAGATGGAAAAAAGGTTAATTTATAGTTTAGTTTTACTAAACTTTTTTTGTTGTAAAATAATTGCTTTTGATGTAAAATATATCTGGAAATGGGGTGTAGTAATGAAGCTACCTGATTATACAAAAGCTAAAATGAGAAAAGATAAGAATGAAAATGTTATATCTTATAATATAGATAAATCTTTAATAGGAAAATATAAAGGGAAAAAATTTTTCTTAAAGACTTATGGATGTCAGATGAATGAACATGATAGTGAAAATTTATGTGCTATGCTTTTAGAGCTTGGCTTTAAACAGACTGATAATTATGAAGATAGTGATTTAATTTTACTTAATACATGTTCTATTAGAGAAAATGCTCATAATAAGGCTTTTGGTATGCTTGGAAGAGTAAAGCATTTAAAAGAGACTAAAAAAGATTTGATAGTTGGTATTTGTGGATGTATGGCTCAAGAGAAAGTTGTTGTGGATAAAATACTTGATAAATATAAATATGTTAACTTTGTTATTGGTACTCATAATATGGATCATTTACCTTATATTGTTGATAAGGCTATTAATACTGGATTACAAGAAGTAGAAGTTTATTCTGAAGAGTTAGATTTAGTTGAAGATATGCCTTTGAAGCGAGATACAACTTATAAAGCTTATGTTAATATAATTTATGGTTGTGATAAGTTTTGTACTTATTGTATAGTACCTTTTACTAGAGGTAGACAAAGAAGTAGAAAAAAAGAATATATATTAAAAGAGATTAATAAATTAATAAAAGATGGTTATAAAGAAGTAACTTTACTTGGTCAAAATGTTAATGCTTATGGTAAAGATTTATATGATGGTTATTCTTTTAGTGATTTACTTAGAGATGTTGCAGAAACTAAAATAGAAAGAATTAGGTTTGTTACTAGTCATCCTTGGGATTTTACAGATGAAATGATAGATATGATTGCTAAATATCCAAATATTATGCCTAGTGTTCATTTACCTGTACAATCTGGTAGTAGTCGTATTTTAAAACTTATGGGACGTCGTTATACTAAAGAAGATTATTTGGAATTATTTAAAAAATTAAAAGATAAGGTTAAGAATATTGCAATATCTACTGATATTATAGTTGGTTTTCCAGGAGAAGATGAAGAGGACTTTTTAGAAACACTTAGTTTGGTAAATGAGTGTAAGTTTGATAATGCTTTTACATTTATTTATTCTAAAAGAGAAGGTACTGCAGCTTGTAAGTTATTAGATGAAGTTCCAATAGAAGAAAAAGAAGAAAGATTACAAAGACTTAATAATTTGGTTAATAAATATTTTTTAGAAAATAATAAAAAACTAGTGGGTAAGGTAGAAAAAGTTTTAGTTGAGGGTATTTCTAAGAAAAAAAATCATTATTTTGGATATACTGAAGGAAATAAGCTTGTTAATTTTACTGGAAATGATGTAGAGGTTGGTAGTATTGTGCCAGTTAAGATTATGGATGCTAAAACTTGGAGCTTGGATGGAGAAGTTGATGGATAGAAATGTTGAAGATGCTGTTATAGATTTAAAAAATTATATAGAAAATACTAAACAATATAGAAAAGTAATTGAATTAAAAAAGAAGATGGAAAAAAGTTCCAACATCATAAAACTTATTGAAGAAATCAAAAATTTACAAAAAGAGTATGTTAAAAATAATAATGATGAAGATATTGGCAAAGCTTTGAAAAACCTAGAAAAAAAGCTTAATGAAATACCAATTTATTCCGAGTATAATAAAAATTTAGAAGAAATTAATGATATAATTTATTTTGTTAGAGAAGAATTGAATAGTTATTTTGATAAAAAAATAAATATTTAGTTTCTTTTTTTTTTATTTTGATATATAATAATACTATAAAATGAAAAATAGAAAAGGAGATAGAGATAATGTCAAAGTTTAATTTTAATAAGAATTCAGGGAATTATGATAATATTCAAAACAATAATAAAAAAGGTATGTTATCTAACTTAAAACCAGCACAAAAAATGTTATTTGTTGTTGCTTTAGTATTTGTTTTAATGTTAGTTGCATTTAGTGGTTTTGTAGCTTTTAATAAAAAGGTAAAAAATGAAGAAACAAAAGGTATTGCAGAAGAGAATGTTTCTGAGGAGTTATTAAAAAATAAAACTTATGAGGGATTAGAACTTAAAGATATAGAAGTGGAATCTACTTCATCATTAACACATTTAATGGCTAATATCACTAATACTGTTGATAATGAATTTCCTGCTGGAATGGTTGATATTGTTTTCTTAGATGCTAGTGGAAAAGAAATGGGTAGAGTACCAACTTATATTGATACAGTAGCACCTAAAGGAGAAATTCGTATTGATACTGTAATTGATAAAAATTATAAAAATGCTCATACATTTAAAGTGGAAGCAAAAAAATAAAGTTTTAGAAGCTAAGGCTTCTTTTTTTATGTATTAAAGTATAGTTTTTTCTTTCTTTTGCATACACTAGATTAGAGGAGGAGAAAATATGCCTAATTTTAGAGAAATTGTTACTAAAGCCGTTATTGGTAAAGGTAAAAAGACTTTTAGTTCTTCGTATGAAGCAACTGTTGAAAATGTTCCTACTACAATACTTGGATGTTGGGTAATAAATCATAATTTTAATGGAGTAAGATCTGGAGATTCTATTACTATTAATGGTAGTTATGATGTTAATATTTGGTATGCTTACGATAATGACACTAAGACAGATGTTTATAAAGGTGTTAATCAATATCAAGAAGTTGTTAATGTTAGAAGAAGAGAAGATGCTGATAGTGGTAATGAAGAAATTATTGTTAGAAGTTTGAAGCAACCTAGTTGTACAAAAATTGAAATTGAAAATAGTAAAATAAAATATAATATTGATAAAGAGCTTGGTATTGAACTTGTTGGTGATACTAAGGTTAAAATAGCAATTGATGAAAATGAAGATCCTTGGGATGAGATAGAAGAGCAAGTAAAAGATGAAGATATTTCTAATATAGATAATGAGGTTAATGAAGAATATATTAATACAGAAGATACAATAAATTAGTGTTATCAAAAAAAGGTTGACAGCACCTTTTTTTTCTTGTATAATAGGTAACGTTGAAAGGAAGGAATGATTATTTATGGCAGTAAAGATTAGATTAATGAGAATGGGTGCTAAAAAACGTCCACATTATCGTATTGTAGCAACTGATAGTAGACGTCCAAGAGATGGAAAGTATTTAGAGTTAATTGGTACTTATGATCCAATTAATGCTGATAATCAAGTTAAAATTAATGAAGAGTTAGCAATGAAATGGTTAAATAATGGTGCTATTCCATCTGATACAGTTCGTAATTTACTTTCTAAAGAAGGTATAATGAAGAAATTTGCTGATAATAAACAAAAAAAGGATAAGTAATATGGATTTAGTTAGTTTAACTGAAAAGATTGTTAAAAGTTTAGTTGTTGATGAAGAATCTGTTAGTGTTAAAGAGTTTGAAACTGATGATGATACTATGTTAATTCAAGTATTAGTTAGTGAAGATGATATGGGAAGAGTAATTGGTAAGAGTGGACGTACTGCTAATGCTCTTAGAACTTTAGTACAGGCTAGTTCTTCACTTAAAGACAATCGTTATGTAAAAATTGATATTGATAAGTTTTAATACAGAGTATGTTAATATTCTGTATTTTTACTTTACATGAATTGTAAACCTTATGTTAATATTATTGTTATAAATATTAAAAATGTGGTACATTATTAATATAGTAGGTGATTATTATGAGAAGATATTTTAATATTTTAATAGTTGTCTTTATTGGAATGTTTTTGTTTAATATATTAGATGTTAAAGCGGCAGAATTTCCTATAAGTGTGGAATCAGAGGGATTATCATTAAGTATTACTGGTGTAGATATTAAGGTTTATGATTATTCTAATAATAAAATAGAAGATTATTTTGAAGCATATAAAACTATTAATGTACCTGCTGATTCTCTTACAATAAGCCCTAATGCTAAAAAAGTTAAATATAATTATTTTCCAGAGATGATAAGTGTTAATTTAAATCTTAGTCATCCTTCTTTGGATGCTTTACTTACTGCAGGAGCACCTATTGATGATGATAGTAAAGTTTATAAGGCAATTCTTGTTGTAAATTATAAGATAAATAAAATACCAAAAGACTATGATAAAATTAGACATTATACTTTACTTGGTAATACGTCTAAGGGTCTTTATAGTATAAAAAATCCTAATAGTATTGACTATACTGCTTCTCAATGGATAAGTATGGGTACTTATAGTAAAAAAGATGGAGCAGCTAATTTAGATAATAGTCTACTTTCTGATGAATCTATGAAAAGTTCTTTATGGGATTTTGATTTGTTATTAAAAAGTGATGCTGATTTTGGACAAGAAGATGTTTTAAATCAAAAAGGTTTGGCATTATTTATTCATAATTTTAGTAATTTAGATAGTGTTATGGGAACTATGCAAAGTAGTTGGTTTAATGAAAAAACAGATAATAATACTAATAATAATAGTAATAATAACAATAGTAATGTTAATACTAATACATCTGTAAATGATACACCATCAACACCTGCGGCAAATGGTTCTCAAACTATTAGAAAAATACCTGATACTGCAGCTAGTGATAGATTTAGACTTTTAATGGGAATGTCTATTTTACTTATTGGTAGTTCGATAGTTATTTTTGAACTTAGAAAAAAAAGTTAAGATTACAATTTAGTAATCTTTTACTTTACTAGTTTTTAATTTAGTATTATACTAAATATAGTATTGGAGGATTAGTATGAAAGTAAGAATTTTAAGTGCAATTGTTATGTTACTTGTATTTGTTCCATTGTTGATTATTGGAGGCAAACCTTATGCATTACTTATGGCAGCTCTTGCAGTTTTGGGTTTATATGAAATGATACATATTAGAGAAAGTAGAAAACCATTTCCTCTTGTTATGAAAGTATTTGCATATCTTTTGGTTTTATTCTGTTGTCTTATGAATTCAGATTCTGTTTTATTTACTACTAAATTAGATTATAGAGTAATAACATTTATAATATTTATATTTTTAATACCTATTATTGTTTTTCAAGATAGTAAAACATATAGTATTAATGATGCTTTCTTCTTAGTTGGGTCTATATTATTTGTTGGTATGAGTTTTAACGTATTACTTATTACTAGAAATTATAGTTTAGATTATGTTATATTTTTGTTTTTAATTACTATTATGACGGATACTTTTGCATATTTTACAGGACTTTTAATTGGACGTCATAAATTACTTGAAAAAATATCACCTAAGAAGACTGTTGAGGGGATGATAGGTGGTACTTTGATGGCTGTTATTATATCTAGTACTTATTATCATGTTATAATTAATAGTTCTCTTTCTATTGTTACATTAATATTAATTACTATGGTATTATCATTAATTGGTCAAGTTGGAGATTTAGTTTTTTCTGCCATTAAAAGATATTATAATCAGAAAGATTTTTCTAATTTAATTCCTGGACATGGAGGAATACTTGATAGATTAGATAGTATTATATTTGTTGTATTGGCATTTATTTTATTTATTGATATTTTATAGGAGGAGATTATATGTCATTTATATATACAATAATTTTATTTATATTAATTTTAGGAGCAATTATATTTGTTCATGAATTTGGACATTTTCTATTTGCTAAACTTACAGATGTTTATGTTTATGAATTTTCTCTTGGTATGGGACCTAAATTATTTAGTAAAAAGGGAAAAGAGACTGAATACTGTATTAGAGCAATACCTATTGGAGGTTTTGTACAACTTGCAGGAGAAGAAATAGATGATGATAAAAAGATTCCTAAAAATCGTAAATTGTTTGCTAAAAAGGCTTGGGAAAGATTTTTAGTTATGTTTTTTGGAGCAGGATTTAATTTTCTTTTTGCAATACTTTTACTTTTCTTAATAGCACTTTTTAGTGGTGCTCAGAATTTAGAGCCTATTATTGCTAAAATAGATAAAGGTTCTGCTGCTTATGTTGCTGGTCTTGAAAAGGGTGATAGAATAGTAGAGGTTAATGGGAAGGACATTTCTACTATTGATGATGTCTCTTTATATCTTGCTATTTCTAAACCAGGTGATACTGTTTCTATGGTTGTATTAAAAGATGGAGTAGAAAGAAAAATTTCTGTTACTCCTAAGAAGAAAACTGTTAAAGGAAAAACTAAATATCATTATGGTATTGATATGAAAACAACAAAGTATTATGGATTAATACCTGCTGTTAAATATACTTTTGTTAAGACTAAATCTTTATTTAAACAGATGGCTATTACAGTTGGATATTTATTTACTGGTGGTATTAGTGTTAATCAACTTAGTGGACCTGTTGGTATATATTCTATTGTTGGAGAACAAAGTAAATCTGGTCTTGCTAGTATTTTATATTTAGTGGCATTTTTAAGTATTAATGTTGGATTTATAAATTTACTTCCTCTTCCTGCATTTGATGGAGGGCATATATTATTTATAATTATTGAGAAGATAAAAGGAAGTCCAGTTGACAGAAGAACAGAAAATATGATTCATACAGTGGGATTGTTTTTACTTATGTTATTGATGGTATATATTACATTTAATGATATTTTGAAATTATTTTAAGTAAAATAGATGTAAAGTAGATGTCTATTTTACTTTTTTAATGTAAAACTAGTTAAATATTTAGGTATTTCATGGAAGCAAATACTAATTTTAGGTATAATATAAGTATTAAAGGGATGTGGTATTATGAAAAAAATTGCCATTTTATCACTTCATTTGGGATATGGAGGAATAGAAAAATCAGTTGCAACTCTTGCAAATATTTTAGTAAATAATTATGATGTAGAAATAATATCGACTTATAAACTTTATGATAAGCCGGTTTTTGATATAGATGAAAGAGTAAAAATAAAATATTTAACTAAAAACTTTCTTCCTAATAAGAGAGAGTTTAGAGAGGCTTTAAGAAATAGACATTTTATTTCTATGTTAAAAGAGGGAATACGTGGTCTTAAAGGACTTAGAATAAGGCGTAAAGTTAATATTGATTATATAAAGTCAAGTGATGCTGATGCAATAATTGCAACAAGAGATATTTTTGATAAATGGTTAGGAGATTATGGCAAGAAAAATATAGTTAAAATTGGTTGGGAACATAATCATTACCATGATGATTTGGCATATGCAAATAAGATAGTTAGATGTTGTTGGAAATTAGATTATTTAGTTTTAGTTTCTGCTAATTTAAAGAAATTTTATAGAAGAGAACTTATAAAGTCTAAATGTAAGTGTTGTTTTATTCCTAATGCAATTGATGAAGTGCCATCTAGGATGGCTGCTTTAAAAGAAAAAAGATTGATTTCAGTTGGGAGATTGTCTTCAGAAAAAGGATATATAGATTTACTTAAAATGTATACTATAATTTCTAAAAAACATGAAGATTGGCATTTAGATATTATTGGTGATGGTGATGAAAGAGAAAGACTTGAAAATTATATAGAAAGACATAATTTAGAAAAAAGAGTTACTTTACATGGTTTTAAAGATAAAGAATATATAAATCAAATGTTAAAGAAATCATCTATTTATCTTATGACTTCTCATACTGAGTCTTTTGGAATTGTGTTAATTGAGGCAATGAGTCATGGACTTCCTTGTATTGCTTTTTCTTCTGCTGAAGGTGCTCGTGAGATTATAAAAAGTGGTAAAAATGGATATCTAATAAAGAATCGTAGTTATAAGGCTTTTATTAAGAAAGTTGAAGATTTAATGAAAGATAGAGATACTAGAGTTAGTATTGGAAAAGAGAGTAGGAATAGTATTAAAAAATATACTAAAGATGTTGTCAAGGAAGAATGGTTAGATTTACTAAGGATGTGATTATCATGAAGAGGGTTATGTTTATTTCTAGTACAGGGGGACATTTATCAGAATTGTTACAACTTGATAAAATGTTTTCTAATTATGATTATACTATTATAACTGAGAAGACTAAATCTAATTTAAAATTAAAGAAAAGATTTAAAGAAAACATACATTTTTTAATATATGGTACTAAAGATCATATGCTTGTTTATCCATTCAAACTTATTATAAATTGTTTTAAAAGTCTTTATTATTATTTGAGCTTTAGACCAGACTACATAATTACAACGGGTGCTCATACTGCAGGTCCTATGTGTTTAATTGGTAAAATATTTGGAAGTAAAATTATTTATATAGAGACTTTTGCAAATATAAATACTAAAACTATTACTGGTAGATTACTTTATCCTTTTTCAGATTTATTTGTTGTACAGTGGGAAGAAATGAAAAAACTTTATCCTAATGCTGTTTATGGAGGGTGGATTTTTTAATGATATTTGTTACACTTGGAACTCAGGATAAAAGTTTTGATAGATTACTTAAAGCAATAGATAAAAAAATAGAAGAGAAAAAGATTAAGGATAAAGTTATTGTACAAGCAGGTTATACTAAATATGAATCTAAAAATATGGAAATATTTGATTTAGTTTCTATGGAAAAATTTAATAAATTAATTAAAGATTGTGATGTTTTAATTACACATGGAGGAGTAGGATCTATTTTAACTGGACTTACTAATGATAAAAAAGTTATTGCAGCAGCAAGACTTTCTAAATATAAGGAACATACTAATGACCATCAAAAACAAATTATTAGTGAGTTTGCACGTAGAGGTTATATACTAGAACTTAAAGATTTTTCAACAATTGATAAAGTTATTACTAAAGCAAAAAAATTTACTCCTAAAAAATATGAGAGTAATAATGAAAATATGGTTAATTTGATAGAGAATTATATAAAAGAAGATAATAATACTAGTTGGTTTAATAAATTAAGTAGTTTTGTTATTTGTGGATTTTTTGGTGTAATTAATTTTATATTATCTTTACTTTTATGGCTTTTATTTATAAAGTTAGGTATTAATGAATTTGTTAGTATTATAACATCAAGTATTATTGTTATGTTAGGTACTTACTTTATGTATAAAAATGATATTGATAATAATAGTAGACTTGTATTTTTTATTAATAGATTATTATGTATTGTTATAGATGTATTAATGTTTTACTATTTTTCTGTTTTTGGATTATTTAGTTCAAAAATATATTCAGCTTTGATAGTTGTATTTATAAGTTTTATATTTTCTTGCTTTTTTAAGATGAGTGAAGATTAAGTTGAAATCTTAATCTTTTTTTTCTTTATTATTTGTTATATAATTATAATGTAGGGGAGTGATGATTAATCATGAAAAAAATAATGGATGGTAATGAAGCATGTAGTTATGTTTCATATAACTTTACAGAGGTTGCTGGGATATATCCAATAACTCCAGCATCACCTATGGCTGAGGCTGTAGATAAATTATCTGGAGAAGGGAAGAAGAATTTTTTTGGAGAAAAGGTTCGTGTAGTTGAGATGGAAAGTGAAGCGGGTGCTGCTGGTATGGTTCATGGTTCACTACAAGCAGGATGTCTTACAACTACTTATACTGCAAGTCAGGGACTTTTACTTATGATACCTAATATGTATAAAATAGCAGGGGAACAACTTCCTTGTGTTATTCATGTTGCGGCAAGAAGTCTTGCGACCCATGCTTTATCAATTTTTGGAGATCATCAAGATGTATATGCTGCACGTTCTACTGGATTTGCTATGCTTGCAACTTCATCAGTCCAACAAGTTATGGATTTAACTGCAGTAGCACATCTTTCTGCAATAAAAGGAAAAGTTCCATTTCTTCATTTCTTTGATGGATTTAGAACTAGTCATGAACTTTCTAAAGTTGATGTTATAGATTTAGAAAAGTTAAAAAGTTTAATAGATGAAAAAGCACTTGATGAATTTAGAAATTTAGCACTTAACCCTAATAAACCTTTTACTCGTGGTACTGCTCAAAATGAAGATATTTATTTTCAAATGATGGAAGTTAGAAATCCTTATTATGAAAGGCTTCCTGATATTGTTAATGATTATATGCAAGAGATAAATAAAATTACAGGAAGAAATTATGCACCTTTTGAATATTATGGAAGTGAAAAAGCAACTAAAATAATAGTTGCAATGGGTTCAGTTTGTGGAACTATTAAAGATACAATAGATTATTTAGTTAATGAAAAAGGACAGGATGTTGGACTTATAGAAGTTCATTTATATCGTCCATTTAGTACAAAATATTTCTTAAAAGTATTACCAAAATCAGTTAAGAAAATTGCAGTTCTTGATAGAACTAAAGAAGCTGGGTCTGCTGGAGAGCCTTTATATTTAGATGTTTTAAAAACAGTAAAGGATGTTGAGAGCAAGATTAAAGTAGTAGGTGGAAGATATGGACTTTCTTCTAAAAATACAACTCCTGCAATGATTAAGGCTGTTTTTGATATTATGAATGCTCATGATATTAGAAATAATTTTACTATTGGTATAGAAGATGATGTTACTAATTTATCACTTGAATATGATAAGAATTTTACTTTACCAAATGATTGTACAGAGTTTTTAGTATATGGTTATGGTAGTGATGGTATGGTAAGTGCATCTAAAGATTTGATGAAGATAACTGGTACTCATACTAGGGCTTACGTTCAAGGATATTTTAGATATGATTCTAAGAAATCTGGTGGAGTTACAATTGGACATTTACGTTTTGGAAAAAGACCAATACGATCACCATATTATGTAGAAAAAGCTTCACTTGTTGTTTGTACTAAAGATTCTTATTTAAGTAAAATTAATTTACTTGATAAGATAAAAAAAGGTGGTATATTCTTACTTAATACTTCTCTTGATGAAAAAGAGATATTTGAAATGATGAATAATCATAATAAAGAAATATTACGTAAGAGAAATGTTAAATTCTATGTTGTGGATGCAAGTAGTATTGCAAGAGATGCTGGACTTAATGGTAAGATTAGTGCAATAATGGAGACTTTGATATTTAAACTTGGTCATATTATTGATTTTGATTTTGCTGTTAATGAGATAAAACAAGGTATTAAAGTTAGATTTGCACATAAAAGTGGAAATATTGATAAGAAGAATATAGAGGCTATTGATAATTGTTTATCATCATGTAAAAGAATTAAAGTAGCGGATGTTTCTAATGATGAAATTTCTGTTGATAATAAAAAAGATATATTTGATGTGATTGGTGCAATGGAGGGAGACTGTCTTCCTGTTAGTAGTTTTGTTAAAAATCCAAATGGTATATTTGAAGGGGGAAGTTCTAGAAAAGAAAAGAGAAATATTACTGATACAGTTCCTTGTTATAATAGTGAGGCTTGTATTTCATGTAATATGTGTTCTTTAGTTTGTCCACATGCTGTTGTTCGTCCTTTCTTACTTAATGAAGCAGAGGTTATGGATGCACCTGAGTCTTTAAAGGAAAAATTACTTGATTTTAAATTTAAAGATGAAGAGTATAAATTTACTATAGGTATTAGTATTCCTGATTGTACTGGATGTAGTTTATGTCATGAAATATGTCCTGGTAAAAAAGGTGAAAAAGCTATTACTATGATGGATAAAAATGAATTACTTAAAAATTCTAATGTAGAAGAAGAATATAAATACTTATTTAACGAAGTAAGTGAGAAAACACCTATGCCTGATAATACAGTTAAAGGTAGTCAGTTTAGTAGACCTAGTTTTGAATTTAGTGGGGCATGTGCTGGTTGTGGAGAAACTCCTTATTTAAAACTTTTAACACAATTATTTAAAGATAGACTTGTTATTGCTAATGCAACTGGATGTTCCTCTATTTATGGGGCAAGTATTCCATCAACTCCTTATACAATTCCTTGGTCTAATTCGTTGTTTGAGGATAATGCTGAGTTTGGTTATGGAATGAAAGTTGCGGATCAAACTATGAAAACAAGAATTGTTAATTTAATAAAAAATAATATAGATAAAGTTAAAAATTCTGAGAAAAAAGTTTATAAGGCATATGTAAAAGATATTAATATGGAGACTGCATCTTTGTTATATGAGATTGTTGATAATACTAAGATAGAAGGTCTTGCAAAATTAAAAGAGTTTATAAAACCTAAATCTGTTTGGATGGTAGGCGGAGATGGTTGGGCTTATGACATTGGTTATAATGGAATAGATCATGTTCTATCTACTAGAGAAAATGTTAATATTTTGGTTTTAGATACAGAAGTATATTCAAACACTGGAGGTCAAGCATCTAAATCTACTAGAGTGGGTGCAGTTGCAAAGTTTGCATCTCATGGTAAGAAGAATGCTAAAAAAGATTTAGCACGTATGGCTTTATCTTATCCACATGTTTATGTTGGTACTATTTCATTGGGTGCTAATCCCGCCCAAGCAATTAAAGTTATGAAAGAGGCAGAAGCTTATAATGGTCCATCTATTATAATTGCTTATTCTCCTTGTATTGCTCAAGGAATAGTTGCTTCTATGGCAAGTAGTATTGCAGAAGAGAAGAAAGCTACAACTTCAGGATATTTTCCAATATTCCATTATAATCCTGATGAGAAGAAGTTTAGTTTGGACTCTAAGGCAGATTTTTCTAAGTATTATGATTTTATGTCTGGTGAAGATCGTTATCGTAGTTTGAAAGGTATTTCTAAAGATTATAAAAAATTACTTGAAGAAAATAAGGATAATGCTGTTAATAGGTTCTCTTATTATGAAGAATTAAGTAAAGAAGAGCAAGTAGAAGAGGAAAGTGATGAAGGCTCTGACGATTAAACAACCTTTTGCAACTTTAATAGCTAAAGGGGATAAACATTATGAATTTCGTAGTTGGAAAACTAATTATCGAGGAGAAATATTAATTCATGCTGGTAAAAGTGTAGAAGAAAAATATATAAAAAAGTATTCTTCTTTAGGGTATGATTTTCCTACTTCTAGGATAGTTGCTAAAGCAAATTTAGTTGATTGTATTGTTTTAGTTGGAAATAAAAATAAAGAAATAATTGATGAAAATCCATTCATTTATGGAAATGAGCCTGATAGAGTAGGTTATGCATGGGTACTTAGTGATATTGAAGAGATTCATTCTAATAAAGAAATAAAAGGAAAATTATCTATTTGGGATATAGATGAATATTAAAAAAAGGAAAGACAAAATCTTTCCTTTTTGTGTAATAACAAAATAAAAAAGGAACTGCACCCCCTGAGGGCAGTTCCAAAAAAAGAATAAAAAGGGGTTGGCTAGTGTGATACTAGCGACCAATTCGCCTAATACCGAATTGGTGATTTATATAATAAAGGCAAAAGGCTAATTTGTCAAGTGAAAAATAAAAAAAAATAAAAAAATTTATATACTTTAATTATTGTTATTTGTATAAAAAATATATTGACAAAATATTATGTTTTTAATATAATGTTAATAACAAGTGATAACTTGTTAAAAATATAACGTTTGATATTAATAAAAAGTTAATATCATATTACTATAAGGAGGATGAAAATGATAAAAGATGTTAAAAAAGAGGTAGAGAATATTACTAATTGGATAAAAGATTTTGTGTATACTAATAATGCAAATGGAGTAGTTGTTGGAAACAGTGGTGGAAAGGATAGTGCTGTTGTTATTGGACTTCTTTCTAAGAGTTTACCTAAAGATAAAATATTAACAGTGGCTCTTCCATGTGAGTCAAATAATAGTGATTTTGAAGATGCTAAATTAGTTGCAAAAACTTTTGATGTTCCTTTTATTAAAGTTGATTTAACAAGAGCATATGAAGAATTAAGAGATGAAATGGAAAGAGTAGAAGAATTGCCAACTAATATAAAAAAAGAAGCTGATATAAATATTAAACCTAGACTTAGAATGACTGCACAATATCATTTAGCACAAGGATTGGGATTTTTAGTTATTGGTACTGGTAATAAAAGTGAATATTTTGTTGGATATTCTACTAAATGGGGTGATGCTGGATATGATTTTAATCCGATTGCTAATTATACAGTTACAGAAGTTTATGAATTAGCAAAATACTTAAATGTTCCTGATAAAATAATTAATAAAGCTCCTAGTGATGGACTTAGTGGTTCAACAGATGAAGATAGATTAGGTGTTACTTATGCTCAAATAGATGAATATATTGAAAATGGTAAAACAGACGAGACAGCAGAAAAAATTATTTTAGAAAAACATCAGAAAAACTTACATAAAGTAAGACCTATTCCAACTTATAAGAGAGTTTAATAAAAAAGCAATTTACTAATTTGTAAATTGCTTATAGTTTTTTCTTTAGGGATAATAATTTATTAATAACTATAGTTGGTTTGTATTCTTCTGGTAGTTTTATGCTATCTTTATTAAACCAACAAGTATCAATACCATTATTTATTCCACCAACTATATCTGTTTTTAGAGAATCTCCAATTAATAACATACTATCTTTATCTTTGTTTTGACATTTTTTATATAAAAATTCAAAGTATTTAGGATCTGGTTTACCAAAACCTACTTCTTCTGATGCAACTAGAACTGATACATAAGGGTTTAATTTTGCTTTTATTAGTTTATCTTCAGCTGCTTTTTTTGGACCATTAGTTGCAATAGCAATTTCATAGTCATTATTTAAACTTTGAAGTAACTCTTTAGCACCCTCTATTTCTACAATATTTACACCTAACATTTTACAATAAATATCATTAAGATCTATTGCTTTGTTCATACTTATATCTAAGTCTTTAAAAAATTCAATAAAACGATTTGCTCTTACATATTCTATTTCTTCATCTATAGTTTTAATATTTTTAGGAATATACATTTGTTTTGTAGACCATCTATACCAATAATTATCATCAGCTTTTTTCCATTTTTTAAATAATTCATTACTATATTCTATTTTTAAAATATTAGTAATAGTTTTAAAAGCATATTTTACAGATTCGATATTATCTATTAAAGTATCATCTAAATCAAATAATAATGTTTTGTATTTTGCCATTTCAAACCTCCTAATATTATTCTAGCTAAGTATTGTTAAATAGACAAGTTTTATTAGAAAAGTGTTTCTGTTAAATCTTCTACTGCGGTTAATATATAAGATATTTTATACCATGTACTATAATCTACATTTCCTGTTTGAGGAAGAGAAAATACTTTTTGAAAAGTTTTTACTGCATTTGTTGTGTTACTATCAAAATATCCAGTAGGATTTGGTATTAATGGTATTCCAGGATAACTTCCTCTAATGTAGTTTAGAGAGTTTTGTAAGATATAAACATCTATACTACAATCATTTTGTTTTAATGTTGATGTAAAAGAGTAGGGATATTTATTTGTTGTGGGTGCTTTATAGGTATTTATATCATTTCCATAATAATATTTTAATATTTCTAGGGCAGAATAGTTTTTGTCTGCTAAATCTTTTGAACCCCATTGACTTAGTATTCCAGGAGTTGATGTTTCACTTAAATATCTAGCAAGTAGGGGTTCTGTTCTTACTCCTTTTCTTATGTATTCGTTAAATATTTCATCTACTACATTTGAAATAGGTTCAAAGATAGTTCCTCCTCTTGTGTATTTTTGGTCATAACTAGGAGTAGAAGTTATAGTAAAATCATAACCTCTACTACGATACCATTCGGTATAAATTCTGTTTAAAGTAAATGATATAATAGCAAGAACATTTGCTTTAATAGCTTCTTTAGGCCAAGTACTGTATATTTCACTACTAGCCACGTTTTTTATGTAATCAGTAAACTCTACAGTATAGTTTTTGGCACTTGATGCAGGAGTACCATCATGTACTACTATGGTTTCTGGTATTAGGACTTGTTTTAGAACTATTGGGGATATATTTTCATTAGGATAGTTTTCCTCAATTGGTTGTGGATAATCCTTCCATAGAGTATTAGGAGTAATTTCTTCTGTTTGTTGATTTTGATTTTCATCAATAGAAGTCATATCTACATTTTGAATAGATGTTATATTATCAAATATTTGAACTCCTTCTATTTTTGTTGGGGTAAGACCTAGAGCAGTTACTTCTATATCATAAGTTTCATAAGGTCTTACTTGTTTTTGATTAGTTTCTGAATAATTTTTATCAACTGTTTCGAGTTTTATTAATGGTGTTTGTCCGTTTTCATCTGTTATGAGAGTTGTTATTTCTTCATTATTTTTTAATACTTTCACAGTAGCATTTTTAACAGGGTTTGCAATAGTATCACTATATACATTTACTTTTAAATATCCTTTTGGCATAATTCACCTCATTTAATTATATTAATACTTTTGTAATAAATGAATAAACTTAATTAGGTGATATTAATGTATGAAGAATTAAAATTAGGAAGTAGTGGAGAAGATGTAATTATTTTACAAGAAAAGCTTAAGAGATTAGGTTTTTATAATGCAGTTATTAATGGAGTGTTTGGTCTTTCAACTGAGGTGGGTGTTAAGGCTTTTCAAGGAAGTGTTGGGTTAGTTGATGATGGTATTGTAACGAGTGAGGTTTGGGATGCTTTAAATAATGAGACTGATGTAAAAATTGCGACAATAAGTGTTTTTCCAAATCTTAGTTTAGGCTCTAGTGGTAGTTATGTTAGAGATTTACAAACTAAACTTAGGGCATTGTTGTTTTATTCAGGGGACGTTACAGGGGAGTTTGATGCTGATACGGAAATTGCAGTTAAAAGATTTCAACTTAATAATGAGATTACTGCAAATGGAATAGTTAATAATACTACTTGGAATTTAATTAATTCTTTCTATGGTAATTTAAATTCTTGTGTTTTAGAAGGAGAAGATAATAATAGTGAAGAGGAAGATGATGGTTTTTATATTGTAAAAGAGGGAGATACACTTTATGCAATTGCTAGACGTTTTAATACAAGTGTAGATGCAATAAAAAGTGTAAATAATCTTTCAAGTAATACATTACAAATAGGTCAAAGATTAAAGATACCAACTGATGCTACAGATAATTATTTTTCTTATACAGTACAAAAAGGAGATAGTCTTTCAGTGCTTGCTCAAAGATATAATACAACAGTAAATGCAATAAAAGGTCTTAATAATTTAGTTAGTGATTTAATTATAGTTGGGCAAACATTAAAGATTCCTACTAGTAATACATCTACATCAATTGATTATGTTGTTAAAAGTGGAGATACAATGTACGCAATTGCAAGGCGTTTCAATACGTCGGTTGATACAATAAAAAGTTTAAATAATCTTTCAAGTAATACATTACAAATAGGTCAAGTTTTAAAAATACCTACAAGTGCAGGAGTTAATTATATTACTTATATAGTTAAAAATGGGGATACTCTTTATGCTATTGCTAGGCGTTATGATAAGACAGTTAATGAAATAAAAAATCTTAATAATCTTACAAGTGATATATTACAAATAGGACAGTCTTTAAAGATACCACTTTAGAAAATTTATTTACATAAAATTTTGAATGTGCTAATATATTATCCAACGAAAGGAAGATAATATTATGAGTGTTTTTCATACGACTTCTTATAAAGTTTATAATTCTAAAGTAGAAAAAGATATAAAGTTTTGTATTGAAAGTGATTTACATTTTAGTAGTGAGGTATCGAATAGGAAATTATCTAATATTTCTTTGAAAATTTCAAATGATAATCCTAATTATATTCTTATGCCAGGTGATATTGTTGATTCTATTAGTGATGTTAGGAGTAAGTTTGAATTAGATAGATTATTATCTTGGTTAAAAGAGGTTGGCTCTATTGCACCAACTTTAATATCTTTAGGAAATCATGATTGCTATGCAAAAACAGATAATGGATGGAGTTATGAATTAGATAAAGACTTTTTTGAAAGAATTAATAGTATTAATAATATAAATATTTTAAATAATGAATCTTATAATGATTCAAATATTTTTGTTACAGGTGTTACTCAAAATTTAGATGTTTATCACATAAGTGATGATAGTAAAAGTTTATTACTTTCTGATTTGGATAATAAATTACCTCTTGATATTCCAAATGATAAAGTAAATATCTTACTTATTCATTCACCATCTCATATTAATGATTTAGATGTTTTAAAAAGGTTAGATAATTATGATTTTATTATATGTGGGCATATGCATAATGGATGTGTTCTACCTATTATGTATGAACTTTGGAATTCTGATAGGGGACTTATTTCACCAGAAAAGTCATTGTTTCCTAAAAATGTAAGAAATACTCTTGTTAATAGAGAAGATAAAGTTATTGTTAATGGACCACTTACTATGTTTGCAAAATGTACTAATAATTTTCAAAAATTTAACTTTATTTATCCAATTTATGATAGTACTTTAGAACTATCTAATAATAAAAAATATGATAAAGAAAAGGTATTAGTGAAAAGAAAATATAAAAGGTTAGGGGAATAGGAATAAAGGCGTGATGTCTAGTTAGTGTAAAGAGTTTTGGGGTAAGAAAATTAAATTTTATAATAAATTTGATTTTCTTTTTTTGTTTTAACC
>CANQHJ010000005.1 GCA_947623665.1 uncultured Bacilli bacterium | reverse complement strand
AATGCACCAGATCATCTATCCCAAAGTCTTCACTCAAGACAAGCTACACTACTCGTAACTTTCGCCACATAGTAGGTTTAATCTCAAATCGTCATAAGTCCATCAGTTTTCACGTATAGGCTTATAACAAGTTTAAGTCTCCAATAGCTAATGGGTCGTTTATCACATGCCATTGTGAGCGCCCATTATCCTTTTTCCTTTCAGCAACCACCCTAAACTGGGCGTATAAAGCAATCACCAAAAGTTTCACAGATATGCTCTTTAACGGTATTTTATCCCCGTCTTCATAATAAAGTAATTGACTAGAATAATGTGCCATCAATTACGTTGTTAATTATATCATAATTTCTTAATTTTGTCAAATATTTGTATGCCTTATATTTCATTATATGCATCTATTTACAAGTATATACATATATAAGAAAAAATGTCCTAAGACATTTTTAAGATGCTCTAATACTATTTATATAACTATTAACTTTAGCAGGCCATGCACTACTCTCTGCATATCTTGGTCCAATTGTCTCAACTGTCATAAGACCACGAGCATAATAGTTATTATATAAATTATCGATGAAACCTATAATACCCTCATCAAGTGTTGGATAGCCTTTCCAAGGTCCACTACAACTAGGATATCCTTTTTGACCACCTACATTATTACAACTTCTAACTAGACTGCTACATCTTCCATGACCACAACCAGTCTCAAGTAATATTATAGCAACTGCCATATAAGGATCTACTCCTTTTTCAAGACATTTAGTTGCAATTAAATTACCTTTACCTGCAAGTAAGTCAGCTAGGTTTCTATCTAATTTAGCACTTAGCTCTTCGATAGTCATACCTTCATATACTTCTATTCTTTGAGGTTGTACTTCTACTGGTGGCTCTTCTTCTTTTTTCTCTTCAACAATTACTTCACCACTAGGTAAGATAACTGTTGTTTTTTTACTTTCTTCTTTTCTTTCTTTACGAGATGCAGTAGCAATCTTTTTTATATCAACTTGTTCAGTTTTTGTTTTAACTTTTTCTTCTGAATATTCTACATTATTTTGAACCATAATTGCAATTGCAATCATACCCACACCAAGCATTGATAAGACAATACTTATGAGTTTTGGCTTTTTCATAATTTCACCTCTAAAACAGTTTTTTTCAACCAAACTGATGCTATTTATTTTATCATAAACGTATTATAATGTCAATTTTTACTACCTTACCTCTTAATTTCCTTTTTTAGTATTATTTTTATTATGTTATAATATTATATGAATAAAAAATATATTTAGAAAGGATTCTTACCTATGGAAAAAATAAAAAAATTAATAGAAATTATTAAAGAGTCTAATAATATTGTTTTCTTTGGAGGCGCTGGAGTTTCTACTGAAAGTGGTCTTAAGGACTTTAGAAGTAAAGATGGTCTTTATAACGAAAAATATAAATATTCTCCAGAAGAAATATTAAGTCATACTTTTTTTATGAATAATACAGAGGAATTTTATAAATTTTATCGTGATAAGATGAATCCTAATTCATTCATGCCAAATATTGTTCATTATACTTTAACTGATTTAGAAAAGTGTGGTAAATTGAAAGCTATTATTACCCAAAATATAGATGGTTTTCATACTGATGCTTTAAGTAGGAATGTGTTAGAGTTACATGGATCAGTTAAGAGAAATCATTGTATGAAGTGTGGTAAGTTTTATGATGATAGTATCGTCTTTTCGTCTAAAGGTATTCCTAGATGTAGTTGTGGTGGTGTTATAAAACCTGATGTTGTATTATATGAAGAAGGTCTTGATGATAAAGTTGTGGAGAGTGCTATTGAAAAAATTAGTAATGCAGATGTTTTAATAGTTGGAGGTACTAGTTTAGTAGTTTATCCTGCAGCTAGTTTTATTAAATTTTTTAGAGGTAAACATTTAATTATAATTAATAAAGATATTACTTTTCTTGATGAAAAAGCAGAACTTGTAATCAATGATAATTTAGCAGATGTTTTTTTAAAAATAAAAGAAGCTCTATTTACTTCAGACGAAAAGTAAATGGGGCTTTTTTCTTTACAAGCATTAAAGATATTAAAATATATATAATAGATAATATTGTTACAAACATAGTAAAATTCATAATAGAAAATGTATGTGTTGTACATAAGTAACATATATAATAAGTCAAAAAGCTTATAACATTATAAGACATACTTTTCATGGACATATCTTCATCATATGGTTGGAGTAAATAATAAATCACTAGATAGTGAATAGAAAATAATATACTCATAATTATTATAGATACAAAAATCATCAAATATGTAATTATAGGTATTTGTTTTCCTGTTAATAATAATATTGAAATTATTCCTAGTGAAAAAGTAAATGCTGGGATTAAGTTTACTTTCACTACTGTTTTAACGCGTGTTTTAAAGTTATTTATAATAGCGTTCTCTTCTCTATAAAAATTGTATTTCAACATACTTCTATCACAATTATAAAACATTGCTCCAGTTACTATTGCTCCTCTATTTAGAAAATACATTATAATTAGTGTCCAACTAAATTTGTTATTAATGATATTATATACCATTGTTTTATATTCAGGATGTATACATATATATGTACCTATTAGTATTGATAATATTAAAAGTATTAATGCATAATTTCTTGCTGATGTTGTAAGTATTCTTTTATGTCTTAAAAAGAATATAGTATTAAAATAATCATACCCTTTTTTACCTTCTAGTTTTTTATCATCTATTTTGTAGTCTTTTTTAGAAACTTCATAAATTGATGTCATAGATAGTTTTCTATCATCAAGTCCAATACTAGATTTAGTGCTCATTCTTTTATAGATTATTTTATAATCACTTATTTTTTTTAAATAGCCTATACTAATAAGTGTTAAAATTATAGATATTATAAATATTGAAATTACTATATTAAAATTCATTGTAATATTAAAATATGGAAGTACATAAGTACAAGATATTAATATTATTACTAAAGTAAAATAATCTTTTTCATTATTAACTAAACTAGTACCTTTAGATTTATAATAAATGAGTCCAAATACTTCACTCAAAATACGACAAAGTGCTGTGAATAATGAAAGTATTAAGACATAAACATATGAATATCCTATTATATATTTTAATGGTATAAGACAAATAATATTTAAAATAAATGTAAATATAAATTTAGATATTATACTACTATATGTATATATTTTGGCATCAAATCCAAGTAAATTAATTGAATAATAGTTTTTTTTACCTGGTATAAATAAACTAGTATTTATAAATATACCTAAAATAGTTAATGTTATTAAAACATGAATAAAACTACTCTCTTGTTTTTCTTTAAAAAGGTATAAAATACTAATATAAATTATAGAGTAATAAATTATTTTTATAAGTAAATTTCTTATAAAGCTATAAATATTAATAAAAATAGAAAAGAATTTTTTATTAGGTGTATGAGAATATATATTTTTTGGAATTAATTTTTTTAATATTGGTGTTTTAGATAATCTATAAAGAAAAGAATTTATATTATAAGTATTTTCAAACTTTTTATATATACTTATAGTATTAAACATTTTTGTTTTCCTTTAAACATCTAATAATCTTATCTTTATATTTTTTAGTATCTAAATCTTTCTTTTCTACTTTTTCTAATTTTTTGTTGTTTATAATAACTATTTCATCACATAAATCCATTGCAATCTCTAATATATGAGTTGAAAATATAATAATACGATCTTTTTTTATGCTTTTTAATAGTTTTTTTATTTCATCTTGTACTACTACATCTAATGAAGTAAGAGGTTCATCTAAAAGTAATACTTTAGGCATTAAAATAATTTCTATAAGCATTTGTATTTTATTTTTCATTCCTTGAGAGTATTCTTTTAATAGTTTGTTTTGATCTTCTTTTTTTATATCTACCATAGAGAAGTATTCATCTATTGTTTTTTTATCTTTTATTTTATCTTTATTTATTTCTAAAAAGAAAGTTAAAAACTCTTTTGCAGTTAAAAATTCTGGTACATTAGGAGTACTTATAACGTATCCAATATCATTTGTATTAATATCACGAGAAAAGTTATCATCTAGTAATATTTGTCCTTTATCTATATTTATATCTTTATTAATAGAGTTAAAAAAAGTTGTTTTACCTGCTCCATTTCTACCTATTAATCCATATATTTTACCTGCTTCAAAAGTGAAGTTAACATCTTTTAAAACTACATTATCTTTATAACTTTTAGTTAAATTTTCAACTATTAAATTCATACTTCTCACCTCTTTATAGATTATAACATTAAATAAATAAAAAAAGAAGTATTGCCTTCTTTCTATAGAACATTTTTTCTAATTTTTTTATTGTATTCAAGTTTCCTTGATAGATACATTATAACATAAAAGATTTTTATTAACAAGATGTTAATTATTTTGTTGCTTAAGTATGTTTACTTATTGTATAATTGTGTTAGGGAATATTTTAACAGTTGAGTGCTTACCTCTTTAAAGGAGATGGATTTAAAAATGACTAAAAAAGACTTTTTAATATCTTCTTTAATCATTATTATCCTTTTACTTATTTTTCTGTTATTTAAATAATATGGATTATAAAAAGACAAAGCACTCAATCTACTCTTAGATTAAGTGCAAACCAATTGGGTAAGTACTCAACATTAGAGTGTTTAAGTATTTCCCTTTTTTATTGTATTCAAATTTGCTTGATAGATACATTATAACATAAAAGGCATTCATTAACAAGTCGTTAACTAATTTTTGTTACTTAAAGACTTATATACGATTTTTTTAAATATCAAAATATAACAGTTACATTTAGTTTTTACCTTGATATTTTTTTAAAATTTCTATTTTCTTATCCCAATACTTTTTATTTAATTTATTTATAGGGTGTTGATTATTAAATCCTTTACCCAAAAAATCATCATTCTTTAATATTTCTTTTTCTTCTTTCTTATATTCTTTCCACCATTCTTCTAACTCACGCTCTAGTTCTTCTTTCATATTCAACAAAACTTCTCTTTCTTAATTTTAGTAATCATAGACTTTTAAAAATCCAATTCTTTTTTTATCATTTTTATTTCTTGTTTAGTTTGATATTTTTTTAATCTATAGTTTTTAGGTAATATATCAAGTAGTATTTCTCTACTCTTTAATTCTCTTTTATAATATTCTTTAAACATATTATCTTTTTTAGTTAAAAGAATAGGTCCAAAAAACATATCTTTTTTAGTATAGAATTTATATCCTTTTTCTAATTTTATAACTTGATATATATATTTACCATCTTTAACTAATGTTTCATCACTTATATAATATCCTAGGTGAGTTAAACATTTTTTTATATCACTTTGATAATTATTGGGTGATATAATTATTGTTTTTATGGTTTTAAGTTTTTTCTTTGAGTATTTAAAAATTCCCATCATACTTTTACCACCTAGACCTGATACTACTACTGTATCTAAATCTTTTGTATAAGTATCAAGTCCAGCACCTAGTCTTGTTTCTATATCATTTGTAAGTTTGTGTCTTTTAATATTTTTTTTTGCTTCTTTTAATGGTCCTTCTTTTATATCTGATGCAACTGCTTTTGAAACTAGATTTTTTTCTGTCAAATATATATCTAATTTAGCATGATCACAGCCTACATCTAATAGTTTTGCATCTTTTGGAACAAAAGAAGCAACAGAGGATAATCTACTTCCTAATTTCATTAGTCTGTTAAGAAATCCTTTAACTTACGAGAACGTGATGGATGTCTTAATTTACGTAGGGCTTTTGCTTCTATTTGACGAATTCTTTCTCTTGTTACACCAAAGATTTGTCCAACTTCTTCAAGGGTTCTACATTGTCCATCATCTAGACCAAAACGAAGTCTTAAAACTTTAGCTTCTCTATCTGTAAGTGTTAAAAGTACACAACTTAATTCTTCTTTTAGCATTTCAACTGTTGCATATTCTTCTGGTCCCATTGTTCTCTCATCTGGTACGAAGTCTCCTAAATGAGAATCATCTTCTTCACCTATTGGTGTTTCTAAAGATACTGGGTCTTGAGATATTTTATAAACCTCTCTTACTTTATCTACTGTGATTCCTAATTTTTTAGCAAGTTCTTCATCTGTTGGTTCACGATTTAATTCTTGAGTTAATTGTCTTTGAATACGAGCAAGTTTATTTATTGTTTCAACCATATGAACAGGAACACGAATAGTTCTTGCTTGATCGGCAATTGCACGTGTTATTGCTTGTCTAATCCACCAAGTTGCATATGTAGAGAATTTATATCCTTTTTCTGGATCAAATTTATCTACTGCTTTCATAAGACCAATGTTTCCTTCTTGGATTAAATCTAAGAATAACATTCCACGTCCTACATAACGTTTAGCAATTGATACAACTAAACGAAGGTTAGATTCTGCTAAAACTCTTTTAGCCATTTCATCTCCTTCTACTGCTAGACGAGCATATTCGAATTCTTCATCACTTGTAAGTAAGTTAATACGTCCAATTTCTTTTAAATACATTCTAACTGGATCATTTATTTTTATATCTTTTGATAATGTTAAATCTTCTACTTTAACATCAAGTGTAATCTCTTCTCCTGTTGGTTCATCTGCCTCTTCATCACCTGAGACAATTTCTATTCCTTCATTTATGAAGTAATTATATAAATCATCTAAAGTATCACTGTCTATTTCTAGACCTTTTAATTCTTCTGCTAGTTGTTCATAAGTTATGTTTCCTTGCTTTTGTCCTATTTCAAGTAGTTTCTTTTTTCTTTCGTCTATTGTTTTAATCTCTCCAACCATTTTTTATAACTCTCCTATTCGTAGTTTCCTAATTCTTTCACATATTTTAGCTTGTTCTATCGGATCAGGTTCTTCTTCTATTTTTTTTTGCAATCTTTTGATTTCTAAATTCATACTATTTTCACGAATTACTTCAAAATATTCTTGCAACTCTTCTTCTCCTATATCATCTTGATAATTACATGCTAAAATGTTATTTAGAATTTCTACTAACTCTTTTTTATCTATTACGTAAGAATAAAAATCTGCAATATTAATATTACCATATTTTCTATAGTAATAATTTATTTCATTTATTAAAAGTCTAGTTTTTTCTTCTGGGAAAATTAATTTTGCTTCTTCTACTTGATGGATGTTTTCTCCATTTGTAATCATGGAATAAATTAATTGTTCTATTGCTTTTTGATATTTATTTTTACGTTTTATAGGTTTGTTCTGCATTTTTATAACTTGTTCTTTATTTACAGTTTTTAACTTCCTAAACCTTTTTTCTAGGGTATTATACCCTATTTCGGCATCTTTTGCAAGTTTTTTTAACATTATTTCTATTCTAATCTCATCATCTAATTTGCTAATTTCTTTTAATACTTCATTTATATATTCTGTTTTTTCTTCTATACTTTTAAAATTAGTATTTTGTTTTAAATAATTCATTTTATAATCTGAAAATAATAATGCGTTTTCTAGTAATCTTTCAAAACTTTCTTTACCGTTTTTTTCTATATAACTATCAGGATCATCATTATCTGGTATAGTTACTACTTTTACTTCTATTTTTTCTTTTAGCATTAACTCTCCATTTATTAGAGTTGCCTTTTTACCTGGATTATCTCCATCTAAACATAATATAACTTGATTTGAAAGTCTTTTTATTAATTTAATTTGATCTGCTGTTAGTGCAGTTCCCATAAGTGCAACTGTATTTTTAATTCCAACAGTCCAGGCTCTTATGACATCCATAAAACCTTCCATTATAATAATCGAATGAGTTTTTCTACATTCTTCTACGGCTTTATGATAGTTATATAAAATTTGTCCTTTTTTAAATACTACAGTCTCTCTTGTATTTAAATATTTATTTTGATTTATATCTTTATATATTCTTCCACTAAAACCAACAGGAGAGCCTGAAAGATCAAATAGTGGAAACATGATTCTATCTTTATATATATCGTAATTATTTGTAGACAGTCCCCAACTATTAAGATCTGCAAGATCATATCCCTTTTTAGTAAGTAAATTAGTTAAATCATTATCATCTTCTAAGGAAAGACCTATTTTAAACTCTTTAATAACTTTATCATCTATATTACGTTTTTTTAAATAATCTCTGGCAAGTTTTCCTACTTTTGTGTGTAAATTATTTTGAAAATATCCTTCACAAAATTCATAACAAGAATAATATTTTGCATATTTAGTGTTTGTAGTTGTTTTCTTTTTTCTACCCTTTACTTCTACTCCTACTTCATCAGCTAAATATTTTAGGGCATCATAGAAATCTTTATGTTCGTAATTCATTATGAAAGTAAAAACGTTTCCTGTTGCATGGCAAGAAAAGCAAGTATATATTTGTTTTTCACGTGAGACACATAAAGAGGGATTATCATCATCATGGAATGGACAAATTCCAAAATAATTTTTCCCTCTTGCAATTAAAGGGATTCTTTTACCAACTACATCAACTATATCTGTCTTACTACGAACTAGTGCAACAGTATCTTGGTTTTCCATCAAATCCCTCCTTAAATTAAATTTATATTATTGAACTTCTTAAAAAAGTTTTAATATTTTGATCTATATAAACATTTATTTTACCTTTATTTGCAATTTTAATAAAACCTAGTCCATCTATTACTAAATCTTCATGATATTTTACATCATATACATGTCTTGTCAAGTTAGTAAGAGATGGATTTTTACTATTAAATAATCTTTTTATTTTTAAATCATTAGATACAAATACAGTAAAACTATTTTTCTCTCCTTCTATGTAATCAATCCTAACTATATCTTCAATTACTATAGCTTGTCCACGTCTTAATTGGTAAGTACGAGGTTTAATTTCTTTTTTAGCCATAATCTTCTTTAACATATTTTTATCTACATAATTAGTAACTGATGATTTATCTACAAATCCTGGAGTATCTATTATAGTTAAATATTCATTTAATTCAATAGATACTGTATTTAGAGTTGTTGCAGGAAGAGGAGAAATTGTAAGTTGTTCATCATCTTTTTCATATATATTTAAAAGTTTATTAATAAGTGTTGATTTACCTGCATTAGTTCTTCCTACTACATATACTTTTTTACTTGTTTGAAGAAATTTTATTCTATTTATCAAATGATTAATATTATAATTCTTTTCTACTGATATAACTATAATATCTTCAAATGATATATTTTGTTCTTTAAAGTATTCAATAAATTTTTCTTCTTTTATTGATTTTGGTAAAACATCTTTTTTATTTAATACCAAAATCATTTTATTTGGTATATATTCTCTAATTTTAGAAATATCTTCTTCTAAGTTTAAAAGGTCTGTTACATAGACTACTAAGTCTTTTGTCTTTCCTACACTTTTTAATATTTCTATATATTCTTCTGTCTTTTTTACTACTACTTGATAGTCTCCATAATTTTTAAGACGAAAACATCTTCTACAAAAGTCTTGGTTTAAGTCTGTTACATATCCAGGTTGTAGCATATTATTATCTTGAAGTTCTACTCCACAACCTTTACATTTTTTACTATTCATAATAATCTCCTTTTTGGAAGAGTCCTTTTTTCTCATACTTTTTTATTAATCTTCTTTCAATAAAACGATTTAGATTTGTTATTTTTAAATCTTTTACAGCGAGTGGTTCAACTAAGATAGTCATTATTTTAAATCTTTTACCTGATAGTATATCGGTTGGTATTTGATCTCCTATCATAACCATTTCTGATTTTTTTAAATGATATTTTTTTATTACTTGTCTTAATCCTTTAGTTAAAGGTTTTAAGGCAAAACTAACAGAATCAATACCTAAAGCTTCTTCGAATGGTTTTAATCTAGATTTATAATTATTAGATATTATTAAGACTTTAAAATCTTTTTTTAATTCTTCTATTAATATTTTTACTTTTTCTGGACATTCTTTTTCATCTATTAAAGCAAGTGTATTGTCAAGATCAAATATTAAACATGTAATACCTTTTTCTTTTAATAAATCATAGTTAATATCAAAAATTGTCTTTTTATACATATCTGGTATTAGCATAATTCCTCCTAATTATTAACTTTTTGTTTCATCATTTCTGTTGACATAGTTATTTTATCAAAAATATATCCATTATCTTTTCCAAATTTGATAATTTTATCTAGTGCATCTCTTGTATGAGATTTTATATCATGCATTAATATCATATTTACTCTATCTTTTCTAAGTTGTCTAGTTACGTTATTAGCAACTGCTGAAGCATCATGTAACTCTCCGGCATCTCCACTATATATGTTCCAGTCAAAATAATGGAAACCTCTTTTTACTACTTCATCTGTTAAGGTGGACATTAATCCTTTAGAATATCTACGGCTTATAGTATTACTTGATCCTCCTGGAAATCTAATTATCTTTGTATCTTCTCCTGTAATTCTATCTGCTCTTTGTTTAACGGCTTCTAAATCTCTAAAGTAGTCATCAACTGATGCATATACTGTGGAATAATTATGAGAAGCTGTATGAAGAGCAACAGTATGTCCTTCATCAAATTCTCTTTTTACTAGTTCGTCTGGTCCATAATTAGTAATAAAGAAAGTTGCTTTAACTCCATTATCTCTTAGAATATCTAAAATAATGTTAGTAGTACCATCTCTTGGACCATCATCAAATGTTAAATAGATTGTTCCATTTTGTCCATGTTCTGATACTATTACAGTTCTTTCTTTTTCTGTTTCATTCAAAGCAGCATCTTTAACTTTATATTTAATTTTATAAGTACCTGCAGTATTAGTATCTACATTTCCTATTACTTCTACTTTTTTTGATAAATTGCTATCACAATTATCTATTACCTCATAACCTGGATCTTTATATTCCTCTCCAACAAAAGAGTACACTATATCTCCACCATTAAGTTTTATCTCTGGTTTTTCTATATCTTTATAAATTAATTTTCTAGTTACTTTAGTAAAATTATGAGAGTTATCTCTAACGGTATAAATAACTTTATCAGAATATTTTCTTACCTTTACTTTTTTTGTTAGATTTTCATCATAATTATCACTTACTCTAAATCCTAGCTCTTTATATTCTTTATTTGGACATACATATAATTTTTTATCTCCAAACAAAGAAATTTTTGGTCTTTTAGTATCGGCAACTATAACAGTTCTAGTTTTTTTAGTGGTAATAAATCCATTACTAACTTTATAAGTAATTTTATATTTACCTATTTTTTTATTGTTTACTTTACCAGATACTTTGACTTTTTTTGTTAGATTATGACTAAAATAAGATGCAGTATATCCTTTTTCTTTATACGTTTTTCCGTATTCTACTATAACTTGTTTGCTTCCTTTCAAATTAATGTTTGGTAAAAAAAGTAATACAGCAAGTAATATAAGCAGAATTATGCATAAAGTCGGAATACAAATAAGCCAAAATTTTTCAAATTTTTTTTCTTGTTCATGTTTCTTTTTTAATCTTTCTAGTTCTTTTTCGTAAAATTCATCAGTACTACTTCTTTTTTTCTTTACCATATCTTCTCTCCACTCATTCTATATTATACTTTTTTTTCATGAATAAGTAAAGATTTTCATTTTTATTATTCTGATGAATAATTATTGTTTTTTATAAATTCTCTTAATATTTTGGTTAGAGCACGTTTTTCTATTCTAGATACATAACTTCTTGATATATTTAACTCTTTTGCTATTACTTTTTGTGTTTGTTCACTTTTTTGATTAAGACCATAACGTCTTATTAGTATTTCTTTTTCTCTTGGAGAAAGTATTTTCATATATTTATTTAATAAGGAAATATCTTCTTTTAAAGAAATTTTTTCTATGAAATCTGGAGATGGCACTTTTAATATATCCAATATAGATATTTCATTTCCATCTTTATCAAATCCAATTGATTCATTAATAGAAATATTTTTATTAAATTTATTATTACTTCTAAAGTACATTAGTATTTCATTTTCTATACATCTAGCACAATATGTTGTAATCTTTGTTCCTTTTTTATTGGAAAATGAATCTATTCCTTTGATTAATCCTATTGTACCAATACTTATTAAATCATCTTGATCTACATATTTACTTTCATATTTTTTTACTATGTGAGCAACTAATCTTAAATTATGTTCAATTAATTTATTGCGAGCAATTTTATCTCCCATAGAAGCTTTTTTTATACATTCTTGTTCTTCTTCTAAAGATAGAGGGTCTGGAAATACTTGATTAGAATATGATGCAGTAAATCCAAAGAAATTTTTTAAAATATTAAAAACTTGAAAAAACATATAATCACCTAAGTAATTATATGTCGAAATATGTTTGTTAATTCTTTTAATTTACTAGTTAAATTATTTTATAGATTTATTATTATAAATATTCAATATCATCTAAAATAATTATTTTGTCAATATTATCTATTAGACTTTCGTTATAAACTTTATATTCTTCAAACATTTTGCTTAGGTTTTCATAATATATTTTGTTGTTGCTGGTTATGGGTGATATACATAATCCAAAAATATTTATTTCAATTATATATTCTAAGCTATAAAGTTTAAATTTAACTACATTATTTTTCTTTAATTCTTTTTTTATTTTATCTATCTTTTCCAGTAGAAACACCCCCATCTTATAAAATATTATATTATAAAAAATATAAATTTTCCAATATAAAATTATTAATATATTTTAGTAAAGTCAAAAAAGTATCTTTTAGATACTTTTTAATTTTTACTATTTCTATAGTTTAATGGTTAATTACTTTACTTTATTCGTTTCATTATTATTGTTAATAACTCTAACTTCATTTCCTTCATAGTCTAAATATACTTCTTCACCATTGGAATTATATCCTAAAAAGTCTAAGTTGTCTTTTTTATCTTCTTTTACATACATACCTGTTTCTGGGTCATACTTAACATTATCATTACCATTACGATAATCTTCTGCTAAAGATTCATTAGTTTTATTAACTTCTATTTCTTGACCCACTGCATAATCTAGTCCTTTATTGATTGCAACTGATCCTGTAGCAAGAACAGCAACTAATCCTGCGCCGAAAAAAAGATTTTTTATTGAAATTTTCTTTTTTCCATCTGTTGTTTTAGAACTGTCTTCTTTTGAGGTAGTATCATTTTGCATAGCAGAATATGCTCTTTTTTCAGCCTCTCTTATGGCTTCTGCTTGATCTATAACTTTTTTTTGATTTTCAAAATCTTTTTCACTAATTTTAAATCCTTTAAAATCTTCCATTTATTTATCCCCTCCAATATTATAATTATATCATAAAATGGCTTAATAATCAAATTTTAGAGAGTTCTTACAATAAAAAATTATGATAAGTAATCATAATTTTTATTTAGTTTTTAATTTTTCTTTATCTTCTTTTGCTTGTTTTATTGCATTAAATTGATCTTCGATTTTTCTTCCTATTTCTTCTCTCTTGTTTCTTTTTGTTTCATTTCTTTCTTCTTTAAGTCTAATATATTCTTCTATTAATTCAGGTATTGGTTTATTTAATATATTTTCTTCTTGTTCAAAAGTAATTTGTGGTGTTCTCATCATTTCATTAAATTTGTCTTTGTCTGTTGTAAAGGCTGCATAACCAGCTGCGGATGAAGTGATTAAGAAAAATGCTGCTTGAGTACAAGCAAAAACCTTTTGAAATTTAACACTTAAATTTGTAACTAAACGTTGTTCTTTTTTTCCCTCTTTATTTTTATATTCTTTTAAATGATAATATTTAGCAATATCTTTGTTTAATACAAATTTGCCTGTTTCTTTTAGTTTATCTTTATCAATAATCTCTAAAAGTTTTTTATCTCCTCTATATTCTTTTGTTTTAATTTCATTTTTACTCATATGGACATATCCCCCTTCAATGCCCACATTATACCACAAAATATATAAAAAATCAAACTATTTTTCTCTTAATTTTCTTATTTCTACTGCTTCGTAGGCACTTTCTGTATCGGAATAGTATACTGGTCCATCTTTTAATTTTTGAGATGTTTCACATCCTTTTCCTAAAATCAACACTATATCTTTTGGTTTTGCCATATTTATTGCACGTTGTACAGCTTTTTTTCTATCTACTTCTATTTCATATGATTCTTCATCTTTTATTTTACTTGCCATTTCTTTTGCAATTACTTTTGGATCTTCATATCTTGGATCATCTGCGGTGAAGATAGCGTAGTTTGCATTATCAGCAACTGTTTTACCCATTAAAGGACGTTTTTCTTTTTCTCTTCCTCCAGCAGATCCTATTACAACTATAGATTTATTTACATCTAATGTATGAACAAAATCCAATACACTTTTTACTGCATTTGTCGTATGAGCATAGTCTACTACTACTGTATATGGTGTATCAGTATTTAATACTTTAAATCTTCCATCTACTTCTAGTTTTTGAGTTCTTTTTTGTAAATCTTTTATATTACATCCTAATTCTAAACAAGTAAGTAATGCTGCGGCTAGATTATAGACATTAAACTCTCCAAGAAGAGAACTTTCTATATCATATTCTTTATTTTTATATTTTATTTTTATTTTAGTAAACTTTGGTTTTAGAGTAAAAGATACTATTTGTAAGTCATTATCTTCTCCTGTTCCATAAGTTAAAACTTTACCATTACAATTTCTTTTTACTCTTTCAAAGTATTCATCATCATGATTTAATATACAAAGTCCATCTTTTTTTGTATTAGAAAATAATTTACATTTACATTCTATGTAATTATCTAAAGTTTTATGTACATTTAGATGATCTTCTGTAATATTAGTTAGAACACTTACATCGAATTTCATTGCGTTAAGTCTTCCTCTGTAAAAGGCTTCACTGCTTGCTTCAAAGGAAACATATTTACATCCTGCATCAAGGAACTCTCTAAATATTTTATAAAGTTTATCAGCATCTGGTGTTGAGTTTTGAGTTTCTTCGTTGAATTTAGAACAACTAGCTCCATTACTTCCAAGATATCCACATATATCATCTCCCATTAAGGTATGAATAACTGTTGAAGTTGTTGTTTTTCCGTCTGTTCCAGTTACTCCTATCATAGTCATTTTTTCTTCTGGATGATCATAGAATTTGCTACACAAATATGGAAGTTCTCTATTAGTATCTTCTACATAGACACTAGGAACGGATGTTTTTATATCTTTCCTACTTACAACTAGTGCACTAGCACCATGAGAGACTGCATCATCAATAAAATCATGTCTATCAGCAGTTACCCCCATAGTACAAACAAATAAATCTCCCTCTTCTACTTCTTTTGAATTAATCTTAATACCTTTGATTTCTGTATCATAAGGTATATTCTCATATAACTCATTTAACTTTTTCATTTATATCACCTACTGTAATTATATAGTAAAGTTTTCAATTTTAAAATAATTTCTGTTGAATTATACAGATTTTTACGATAGAATAATAATAGGTGAAGAATATGAAGACGGTTGTTATAGGAGCTGGTTCTGATTTAGGAGTTCAAATTAATGGAGCTTCATCTGGACCAATACAATTAATTAGAGATATGAGTAGTTTTTATAAGGGAGAAATAATTTCTATTGCTCAGAATACTGCAATTATTAAAAATAGAAATTTAGCAGAAAAAAGAAAAAATGAAATAGAGATTAACTCTTTTAATAAGGTTTTATATGATACCTTAGTGGAAAAATATCAAGCTGGACTTTTTCCTGTTACTATAGGTGGTGATGGATCAGTTTGTATTGCATCTATTCTTGCTAGTTTAAAAAGCAATGATAATGTTGGTGTTATTTGGTTTGGAGCTCATCCATCTTATAATACATATGATACTACTCCTACAGGTAATGTTCATGGTATGGTTTTATCTACTGTTACTGGACAAAAGCAAGAGGAACTTAGGGTATTTAATGAAAATGGTACAGTAATTAATCCTACATCAGTTTCTATTGTGGGTGCTAGAAGTATAGATCAAAGAGAACAAGAAAATTTAAAATATGCTAATGTTAATATATTTTCTACTGATGATATAAAAAGTAAGGGTGCTGGTAGTATTGTCGATGAGGCTTTTAAGGCTGCTAGTGAGAAAGCTCAAAAATTTCATGTTGTATTTAATTTGGATTTGATTGATCCTACTGTATCTATTGGTGTTTCTGTACCTGAGGATAATGGAATAGATGAGAAGATGGCAATGGAGTTAATAGATGCTATTTTGACTCATGCTAGAGAACTTGTAGCATTTGATGTGGTTGAGTTTAATCCTACTAAGGATCCTGATAGAAAAACTGAGCAAATTGCTCTTAATATGCTTGCTAAAATGGTTAGTACACTTGATGATTTACCTGATGAAAATTAAAAAAGAGGTTTGACCTCTTTTTATTTTGTGCCAAATATTCTATCTCCGGCATCTCCAAGTCCTGGAACTATATATTTATTTTCATTTAATTTTTCATCTATTTTAGCACAGTATAAATCTATATCTGGATGTTTTTCTTCTAAGGCTTTTATGCCATCAGGAGCAGCAATTATACATAAAAATTTTATTTTCTTTATTCCTTTTTCTTTTAAAAGGTCTATTGCATCTATTGCACTTCCTCCAGTTGCAAGCATTGGATCTATTAAAAATACTGTTTTATCTTCTACTGATGGTGGCATTTTATAAAAATAATTTACTGGTATAAAAGTCTCTTCATCTCTATACATTCCAATATGACCAAATTTAGCAGTTGGCATAATTTTAATAATACCTTCTGCCATTCCAAGACCTGCTCTTAAGATGGGTACAAATATATATTTTTCTGTATCTAATTTTTTTGCTTTCATATTTTGTATTGGTGTTTTTATTTCTTTTGTCTTTAAGGGCTCATCACTCATTGCTTCATAACATAAAATGCTTGCTATCTCCCCTATTATTTCTCTAAATTCTTTTGTTTTTGTTTTTTCATCTCTTAATATAGTAAGTTTATGAGTTATTAAGGGATTATTTAGTTCTACTTTTTTCATTTCTTTTTCCTTTCTTTTTTTCTTCATCTGGTAATATTAAATTTAATATTATTCCTACTATAGCTGCAAGACTCATACCTGAAATAGAAATTGCTAAGTCTCCACTATTAATAGCAATAGTTGCTCCTCCAAGTCCTAATACTAACATTGTAGATGCTATTATAATATTTTTGGGATTTTCAAAATTGGTTTGATTTTTTATTAATACTTTTAATCCATTTACTGCAATAAATCCATAAAGTAATAGTGATATTCCTCCAAGTACAGGATTTGGAATAGTTGTAATTAAGGCTGTAAATTGTCCTAGAAATCCTAAGATAATGGCAATAATTGCAGCAAGTCCAATAACCCAAACGGATGCTACTTTAGTCATTCCTACTACTGAGGTGTTTTCTCCATATGTTGTATTAGCTGGTGCTCCTAATAATCCGGCTGTAAAGGTTGCTACTCCATCTCCAAGTAGAGTTCTATTTAGTCCTGGATCTTTTAATAAATTTTTTCCTATAATATTTCCAAGAGAAGTATGATCTCCTATATGTTCACACATTGTTACAAGAGCAATTGGTGCAATTGTAATAAGGGCATCAAAATTAGGTTGATAATTTATAAATGGTAAAACAAATTTTGGTATGCTAAAAAAGTGGGCTTTTGCTACTTCTGAGAAGTCTATCATTCCTAAACATACTGCACTTATATATCCTGTAATTATTCCTATTAAGAATGGGATTATTTTTAAAAATCCTTTACATCTTGTCATAGTAATTGCAGTTGTTAAAAAAGCAACTATTGCAACTATTAAATTATTATAGTTTATTTTTGATGTAGCATCAAGTCCTATTTGTGATATAGCTGAAGGTGCAAGTGATAGCCCTATAATCATTATCATAGGTCCTATTACTACTGGTGGTAGTAGTTTGTGAAGCCACGAACTTCCTACAAAGGAAATTATTATAGATACTAGTATATATATTAAGCCTACTACCATAATTCCTGTCATAGCTCCACTAATTCCACCTTTTAAGTATGCTGCAGCAATTGGTGCAATAAAAGCAAATGAACTTCCTAAGTAAACTGGTGATTTAGCTTTTGTACATAAAATATAAATTAATGTTCCTATTCCTGATGCAACCAAGGCCGTTGGGATAGTTAGTACAGTTGCATTTGCCTGTTGATTTACAAGAATTGGCACTAATACTGTAGCACCAAACATTGCAAAAACATGTTGTATTGATAATACTATCCATTTAGCAAGTGGTGGCTTTTCATTTACTCCTATCATCATTTTTGAATTGTCCATAAATATCTCCTCCTTTTTAGACATATTTTGAGTGCTATAAGTATAAAAAAAGAAGAAATCTAAAAAAGATTTCTTCAAATATAAATAGATAAATTAGAAAACAAAGAAATTGTTATATTTGGTATTTTATTATAGTTCTTTGCTTTCATAACTATCACTCCTACACTCTTATTACATGATATTATATCTTTTATAAAAAATCAAGAACTAATTTATTTTTTTTACATAAATTATTTAAGTAATATGTATTTTTTAAATTCCTGTATTGGGAACTGGAACTTTAATAGATTCTTCTTGGTTATAATTATTATTTGTAACTATTTCTTTTTGTTTTGGTATATTATTTAAAATATTAATAGTTATTTTATATTCTACTTTATTACCATCTTTATCTTTTAATATGTAGAGTACTTGATATATGCCTGCAAGAGAAGTATTTAAGTTCGTTTTTATTTCAGTATTGTTTTTATCTGGTATTATAATGCCATCTTCATTATCTATTGCTTTTATAAGTGAGTATAAATCTATATTTTCATTTATTTTATATGTTAAACTTCTTTTTTCTTGTATTATTTCAGGAACTCCTCCTCTTAATATACGATATATAAATTCTTTATAAGGTTCTTGATCTTCTTCTTTTAATAAATTATATCCATATATTATTTCTTTTTTTATTTCTTCTTCTATTTTTTTATTATTTAAAATTTCATCAGTAAATTCTTTTTTATAATAATTAAGAAATTCTGTTACTTGAAATTTTACTTGTGGGTAATTTTCATTTTCTTCTGCATTTATATTTGTAGAATGAAGTAATAATGATAGTAGTGCTGTTACTATGATAAGGATGGATATCCTTTTTTTAATTTTACTCACCTTCCCTTCTTAAATAGCATATAAATTTTTATTTTTTTTGTGTAAATCAATGGTCTATAAATTATAAATTTTATTTATATATAAATTCAGGCAATTGATTTTTTCTTTGTTTTGTGGTATAATATGCACTAATTAAGGGGGATTGGTAATGTGAGAAAATTTATTTTGCCTAGTGAGATAGTAATTGCCAACAATGAAGAAGTAGTTACTAATTTAAATTTGTTACCTAAAGTGGGTGCTGGTGTTGATGGTATATTACTTCGTTATAATGATGAGGTTTTAAAAATACTTAAAACTGATTTTTCTAATCCTAATACTTATAGACTTTCAATGAATTATGATAAACTTTTATTTTTTAAAGATAATTTACATTTATCTCGTATTACTAAACCTACTGGAGTTCTTTATAATATAGATGGTAAATATATTGGATATACTATGGATTATTTAGATGATGTTGTAGCCTCTGATAAAATGTCTATAAATGATTTTACCTGTGGAGATTTATATAAATCTATTATAGAATTACATAATGATTTTGATGAACTTACTAAAAATAATGTTGTTGTTAAAGACTTAAATACTAATAGTTATATTTTTACAACTGATTTTTTACATTTATGTGATATGGATAGATATTTAATGAATGCAAAGGTTTCTGTTAATGAAAATAATCTTAAATTTGTATTTGCAAAATTTTTATATTTAGGATTAACAAGAGATCAAGATTATGATAGATATACATTAAGACAATTGTCTAGATGTGTTAGAAGGTGTTGTAACTCTAGAGGATTTTTAGATGAGTTAGTATATGAAGTAGATAAAAATAAGGAATTATCTATTGGTGAATTTTTAAAGACGGATGCTAAGAAAATATTATGTAAAAAATAATTTTACTTATTTAAAATGGAATACTTTCACTTTATTAATTATAAAATATATTAAGGTGATTTTATGAATAAAAAGTTTGATTATTCTCTTTTTATTGCTGTAATTACTTTAGTGATATTTGGTCTTGTAATGATATATTCTGCATCTAGTATTTGGTCGGAATATAAGTTTAGTGATAGTTTTCATTATGTTAAGCAACAAGGATTATTTATTATACTTGGGATATTTATAATGTATATGGCATCTAAAATTGATTATACATTCTATCATAAAAAAGCAAATATCATTTTAGGTATTTGTTTTTTACTTTTAATACTTGTATTAATTCCTGGTATTGGAAGTATTAGAAATGGTTCTCGTAGTTGGTTTGGTATTGGACCTTTTGGTATACAACCTAGTGAGGCTGCAAAGATTGCTATGTTGATATTTACTAGTAAGTATTTAATGTCATCAAATAAGTATTTAAAAAGTTATAAAAAGGGTGTTTTTCCGATACTCGGAGTGTTACTTGTTTTTTTTGGACTTATTATGCTTCAACCTGACTTAGGAACTGGTGTTGTTTTAGTAATTTCTATTGTTGCTTTACTTTTTATAGCTGGTGTTGATATGAAGTTCTTCATTGTAAGTGGGATCGTTGGTGTTATTGGAATTATTATTTTAATTATCATTGCACCTTATAGAATGGATAGAATAACTTCTTTTATAAATCCTTGGAAAGATCCTTTAGGTACTGGTTTTCAAATTATACAAAGTTTATATGCTATAGGTCCTTCTGGACTGTTTGGTAATGGCTTTTTAAATTCTATACAAAAACATTTTTATTTACCTGAACCTCAAACTGACTTTATTTTTTCTATTATAGCAGAAGAGTTTGGAATACTTGGAGCATTTATAGTAGTTTCTCTTTTTGTTTTTATTTTATATAGGTGTATAAAAATATCTTTAAATGCACCCGATAAATTTTCTAAGTATTTATCGTTTGGACTTATATTTCAAATTATATTTCAAACTATTTTAAATTTAATGGTAGTAATAGGTATGATACCTGTTACTGGTGTTACTCTACCCTTTTTATCTTATGGTGGATCTAGTCTTTTAATAAGTATGGCTAGTATGGGAATTATTCTTAATATTTCTAGATATCAAGTTAAATAGTTTTGTTTGACAATAATATAAACTTGGTAGTAGAATAATTGCATTAAACAAATTTAACTTTTTAGGAGATAATAGAAATGATAGATTTAGAAGAAATGAATAGAAAACAACAGAAAAAATATGATAGACTTACGATGATTTATCAAGATTCATTTTTAGAAGAATTTTATGAATTACGTGTTGCAAGTGAAGAAGCTATTAAAGAAACAGAATGTGGGAAAGCATATTTTTCTATTGTAGAAAAAGCTGCACATTTACTTAAAGAGTTAAAGCCATATGATAATTTAGAGGCTGCTAAAATATTTGATTATTTATTATGGAATGGTTATTTTTCACAGGATAAAGATTTTTCTTATAGTGTATCTAATCGTGTAAATAGTCCTTATCTTTTAGGTGCTGATGTTATGCGTGGTAAATCTGTTTGTATAAATAATGCTTCTTTACTTTCTTTAGTATTAAGAGAATACGGAGTGGAGTCTTATTTGATTGGTGCTGATATTAAAACTTCTTTTTCTATACTAAAAAAAGATAAAAATGATGATGTAAATCATCTTGTAATAAAACCTAAATTAATTGATATTGTTAAAAGTGGTTTAATAAAATTAACACCACTGAGAAAACTTGGTAATCATGCTGTTTCAATAATAGAAAAAGATGATAGATATTATATAAGTGATCCTACTAATCAGACTGTTGCTAACTTTACAGATTTACTTAAAGTAACTACACCTTTGTCATCATATAAAATGGAAATTAAGCCTTGTATAACAGTATTTAGTGATAAAATTGAACCTGAAAGATTTAATAATATGATTGATAAAAGTTTTATGCATAGTGATGAAGTTGTAGTTACTGATGAAGAAGAAATATTTGCTTCTGTTAATGCTAATTTAAAATGTGGAATATTAAAAAGTTTACTTGATGATTTTTATGATGATGTAAGAAAAGATATAGATACTGTATCTAAAACTTTAGTAAAAAAATTAGTAACTGATAAAGATATTAAAAGACATAAAATTTAATACATACGAAAAGCTCTAAAATTAGAGCTTTTTTTATAATTTTCTTATTAATTCAGTAGATTTTATTATTAAGATGCAAGCTAGTATAACAAGAGATGATGTTAGAATAATTTTACCCCATTTATTATTTTTAACTTTGTTTATAATTTTACTTTTCTTATTTTCTTCTGTTGATGGAGTTTTTTTCTTTTCTTCTTTTTTGCTTTCTTTATTTTTTTCATTATTAGTTTTTTTACTTGTAGTTGTTTCTTTAGTTTTATTGTTTGTATCTGCTACTTTTACTACATCTTCTTTAGTGTTTGCCTTTTTATTAGTAGATTCTTCTATTGGAACATCAGTAGTAGTACTTTTTTTAGTTGATTTTTCTTTCTTTTCTACTAAAACTTCTACTTTATAATTATTATAATCTTCTTGATTATTATATACTGCTTCTACCTTTACTGGTTTTGATGAAGTTAGTTTTGTCTTAGGTTCAGACCAACTCCAACCTTGTGGTATTTTTACTTCTTCTAAAGTATCTTTTGTTACTACCATATTTTTTTCTGGAATAACAGTTGGTTGTTCTGCTTTAGCAATTGTAAATGCCTTTTCTACTGTTCCTTCATAATTTCCTATTCCAGTAATTTGTATTGTTGCATTTCCAGATTTAACATTATTTTTATATTTGATATTATAATCTACTTTTTCTTCTAGAGTTTTTCCATCATCTGTTATAGTTACTTTTGGCTTTTGAGCAGACTCATTATAAATATATCCCTCTTTTTGATAATCTATATCTGATGAGTCAATATTTTTTACTAGTTTAGTTCTATCTTCATATAAATTTATCATAGCTGCTGATGCAAATCCACCAACTGACTCAAGTGCAGTTATTCTTATATATTTGGCTTTTACTGGTTCGTTTAATTCATATGTTTTTGTTGATTTATCATTTTTCCATTTTATATTATCATCTACTATTTGCCAGTTTTCTTTATCCATGCTTACTTCTATTTTAGCTTTTGTAATAATTCCATTTACTCCACTATCTTGTCTTGGAACATAATCTATCATAGAAATACTTGCAGGTGTATCTATTTCAAGTTCTATATAACGTTTATCATCTTTGCTATCCCAACGATTATGCCAGTAAGTATATTTATTTCCATCAATTGCACGTGCTGCAGCCTCACTTGTTGTATTTTGCTCAGATGATGCTGTAGCAGTAAGTCTTGATGCTTTTATATATGCTTTTGTATTATCTGTTTTTGCTTCTTCAAAGATAAGTTCTACTGGAGCACTTGCAAGAGATGTTTTACTATTTGCATTTCTTACAAATATAGAAGTTATTTTATCACTATCTATATTAGGTTCTTCTTCACTAAATTTTGTCCATTTTTTGTCATTTTCTTTTTTCCATTCCATTGTATCGGTTGCACCGAACACTCTACTTTCTAGACTATTAGCATATAAATTAGTTGGTTCTTTAGATTGTGTTATATCTATAAAATATAAGTTATTAGGATCATCTCTATTTTCATCTTTTAATATATGTATTACTATATCTTGTTCTTTAGATATTTCTTTTAATTTGTCCTTTAAATCTACTTCTGTTGATTTATCTGTTACTTGATACCATTTAGTAGATGAACTAACCTTTTTATCTTTAGCATCATATTCATAATTTAGAGTATATTCAAACGGTACATTATTTTCTTTATATGTTCCATTTAACATTAATTTATTAGCATCTTCTCCATCAAATGAGAATGTAGCAACTTCTAAATCTTTATTTATTCCTAGAAGGTAGTTTGCAACTTCTTTAATTGCTTCTTTTTGGAGATATTTTTTTGTTTTTTCTTCTGTTGTTAGAGCTTTTAATACTTCACTTAAATTATTATTAAACATAACTGTCTCATCTGTTATTTTTTCTTTAAATAAATTTAGTAAATCATTCATTGGAAGTGGAAATTCTTCTAAATCAGATATTATTCTTTTACTTAATTTATAATAATCACTTGATGTTTTACTTTCATCTTCTAGATATGTATTTATTAAGTTATACCAAGATGTTATGTTGTATGGTTGTACTTTTAATGCTTTATTATATATTTGTTCTTTTTCTTCTTTTGTTGTTTTAATGTCTGCAACTAAGTTATACATAAATGCTTTTTTATAATCCTTAAAATTATCTACTGCTCTTTGAGATACAATTAGATAACTTCCATTATAAGTATTAACCCAAGATGTATCTCTATTACCCCAACCTAGAAGCATTCTTTCTCCTTTATAGGACTTATCCCATCCAGCTGCAGCATTTCCTATTTGCCACTGTGTTTGATGGGTTCCATCTTCATTTTCTATTCTTTTTGAGACAAAGTATGCTGCATGTCCTGGTTGACTTACTAGTGTTGATGGTTTACCATAAGCCATTTCTATGTTAGATCCTGTTCCTGCAAGGGATCCACATACTCCATCTTCTTCCCAAATAGTCCAAAGTCTAAGTGGAGAGCCTTCTTTTGTTTCTATTCCAAAATGTTTAAGTCCATATTTATCATTACAGTTTTGTCCTCTTTCATACCCATTACTTCTTTTATTTATATTACCTCCAATAGCACAATAGTTAGACTCTTCTTTATAATATTCTAAATCTTCATAGTACCATCCACTATTATAGGCAATATAACTATATGCATCCATATATCTATCTTTATTATAATCAGTTTTTCCTGCTTTAGTCTTTTGAGTATACCAATTTAACCAAGGTATTTCTATATCACTAATACGATTATTTACTACCCAACGCATTTCTTCTATTTGTAATTTTTTATAAAGTTCTTTATTAAAATCTGTTTTGATTCCTTCATATTCATATCCTTCACTATAAAGTTTTTTGATAACTTCATATCTATCAAGAGCATTTGATGGTGTTCTTACTGGGGTGATTGGTTTTTCTGCAGTTTGCCAGAAGTTTACATCTGTTGCATAAGCAAGAGATATAGCCATCATTGTTTTTCTATATACATCATTATCTATATCTTTTTTATGTTTATTATAAAGTTTAGAGAAAACATCTAAGGCTTTATAATAACTTCCTCCTTCTGGTTCTCCTCCAAGTAGATATTCTTCTAAGATATCTTCTTTTGTAAATAACCATTCTAAGAATTCTTTATTTTCAACACTTCCACTAGCAAATGCTTTAATTAGAGAATACCCTATTTTTTTTACTAATGTTCTTTGTAGAAGTTTTAATTTTAGATTATCTTCTTTTAATATTTCTTCATCTGTATAATCTTTTAATTCATTATTATATTCATCTACAGATTTAATAAAATCTATTCCATTAGCATCTTCTTTTGTATAGTTTTTACTATCATATATAATAGGATCTGCATATACAGCATGGTCTGATGCGTTATTGCCGTTTTGATGAGCATATAAAATCAAATATTTATAACCATTTATTTTTACATTTACTTCTTCAGAATCTGTATTTCCTTTTAAAATTTTACTTTGATATAGTAATTCCCAATTACTTTTATTTTTATCATTATAGTCATTAGTAGCATATATAGAAAACTTTACTCCATCTCCTAGAGAATCTCTTGATGTATCTACTCCTATAAAGGCTGAAAATGTATCAAAAGTCTCATAAGAAGATATATCATATACTACTTTACTTGTTGCATGAGCAAGTATTCCATTTAAAAAATATGTCTTTTCTCCATTTACCATTAATGATAATAGATTTCCACTTTCGTTTTCATTTATTAAAAATGCTTTAGGATTATTCCATCCTACTTGCTTACTTTCATATTCTAAATCAGATAAATAATGATAATTATTACTTTTTGCGTTTACATTAGTTGTGCTTGCTGTAAACATAATGACAATTATAAATGTTATAAATAAAATTTTGTTTATTCTTTTTTTCATAAATACCACCTTCCTCTTAGTATATATAAATTATATCATTAAAGCATTAAAAAAAGAGAACTAAACGTTCTCTTTGACATTTGTTTTACATATTTTTAAATGTAAAGTTTTGTATTTATAGCCATACTCCAAATAGTATTCCTGCCATTGCAAGTAATAGTCCTCCTACCCAAAATAGTTTTACTATATCTTGTTCACTCCATCCTAGAAGTTCAAAGTGATGATGAAGTGGAGACATTAGGAATACCTTTTTCTTAAATACAACAACTGAAAATGTTTGAATAATAACACTTAGAGTTTCTATTACAAATACTCCTGCCACTACAAGTAATGTTAATTCTCTGTGAGTGATGATTGCTATGGCAGCCATTACTCCACCTAAGGCAAGACTTCCAGTATCTCCCATTATTACTTTAGCAGGATGAGTATTATAAAGTAAATATCCTACTAAGCTTCCTGTTAAGATAAGTGAGAATATTCCAATATCATCAAATCCTACCATTAGAGAAACTAGACTGAATGCAACAAATGCTATTGCAGAAAGCCCACCAGCAAGTCCATCTAGTCCATCAGTTAAATTAACTGCATTGGATGCTCCAACTAAGACAAACAAAATAAATAATCCATAAAGCCATCCCATTTCTATATCTATACCTAGTGTTCCAACAACCCATGACGTTTGTCCACCACTTTTCATATAAATATAGAAAAATCCTATTGCAATTAAAACTTGCATAAATAATTTTTGATATGTTGTAAGTCCTTCATTGTGTCCTCTTTTTATTGATAGATAATCATCTAAAAATCCTATAAAAGCATATCCTACAAAAACAAGTAAAACTATACCTAGATTAGAAGTATAAGATACTTTACCAGTAAGTAAGAGTGCTAAAGTGGATAAAACTGTTGGGATTATAAAAATTAAACCTCCCATAGTTGGAGTACCTTCTTTTTTTCTATGTAAATCTCCAACAAAAACACTTATTTTTTGTCCAAAATGCAATTTTTTTAAAATTGGAATTAAAATAAGTCCTAAAAATGTAGAAAATATAAACCCAATAAATATTGCAACTACTGCTTTAGTTAATAATAACATGTCCTCACTCCGCTTTCTTATAACATTATATCATATATATCAACGCTAAATGACAACTTACTTATTTTTAGACAAAACTTTACATAAATTAATTGTTTTTACTTTTTCTTTATCTCTTTTTTTTATATAATATATCTAGTTTGAGGTGATTAGATGCAAAAAAGAAAAAATTTAATTATCTTTATATATATAATAGCTGGTATCATATGTTGTAGTGTTGGTGCTTTTGGAATATATTATTATAATTTTAGTAATAAACCTCCTAAAGTAGTTTCACAAAAACCTGTTACTAAAAAGAAAAAAGATAAGAAAAAAGAAGTTGTAGAGATTTATAATAGTCCTGTTCCAGGACTAGTTGATACTTATTCTAATACTGATATAGTTGCTCAATTACAAATTCCTTCTGTTAATTTTTCTTATCCGGTTGCAATGACTTACAATAATGATTTTTATTTAAATCATGATTTTTATAAAAGAGAAAGTCAACTTGGTGCTATATATATAGATTATAGAACTGAAGATATTAATGAGGCAAGACAAATAAATATATATGCTCATAATTCTAATTACTACATTTTACCTTTTAAGGTTCTTGAGAATTATCAAGATCAAAACTTTTTTACTAATAACAATGATATATACTTATATACAGATAAACAAGAGTTACATTATAAAGTTTTTTCTGTTAGGATTATTACAAATGAAGATGAACATATGATAATTGATTTTAATGATGATAAAGAGTTTTTATCACATGTTGCTAGCTTAAGAGAAAATTCTATGTTTGATACAAATGAAAAAATAGTAAAAACTGATAAATTATTAATATTACAAACATGTCTTTATAATCCTGAAGGAAGAAAGATACTTGTAATGGGAAAACTTGTAAGTGATAAAAAATAAACTTTTAACTTTAGTTTATTTTTTTTATTAGTGCAGTATTACTACCTCTTTCGTTTATATATACATTTTTTATTTTAAAGCCGTGTTTTAACATATTTGATAGTGAATATATATTATCACTACAAGACTTTGTGAAGATATATTTATAATTATTATTTTTACAATATCTTTCTAATTCTTTCATCATTTGAAGTTGAAGTTTATTTCCTATGTAATTAGGACTTACCATAATAGGTCCTAAAGATGCTACTATAGATTCATCATAATATATATTATTCTTTTTCAATACTTTATTTTTTGATGGAAGTAAACACATAGAACAAACTAGATTATCTTTATCATAATAAAGCCATATTTTACCTTCTTTTTTTAAAATTTCTTTAATTTCTTTTTTAGTAAATCCACCTAACCAATTAGGATTTTTCATATTGTTTTTAACGTATTTATATAAATTTAAATAATCATCTAAATTAACATTTTCATTTACACAATATAAATCATTTAAATTCATTCTATCACCTTTATTTGGATTATATCATGTAATATTATTTTAACCAAGCATTAATCTAATGGTTGCTCCTTCTTCTAATTTACTTGAAGCTTTTGGAGACTGAGAAACTACTTTTTTTCCTGTTCCTGAAAATACGATATCAAATTTTTCTAATTTCTTTTTAGCATCTTTTATACTCTTTCCTACAACATTTGGCACTTTATAAGTAGGAATATCACTCCATTCTAAATCTTTTTTTAGTTCATTTTTTTGTTTTTTGATATGAAGAGTATCTATTATATCTAAAAGTATACGTCTTGCGATTGGAGTTGTTGTATAGCTTGAAAGCATTGCGGTATGTTTGGGATTATCTATGGCAATATATAAAACTGCTTCTGGATTATTTGATGGAACTATTCCTACGAATGACATTATATAATTATTAGATAAATAGACTCCATTTTTAGCCTTTTGGGCAGTACCTGTTTTTCCACCTATTCTATATCCTTCTATATAAGCAGCTTTTCCTCCACCTTGAGCAACTACACTTTCTAGTGCTGTTCTCATTATTTTAGAAGTTTTATTACTTACTACTTTTCTTAATACTGTTTTCTTTGATTTTTTTACTACATTATTAGTTTCTGGTTCTAGAACACTTTTTAGAATAGTTGGTTTTCTTAGATATCCATTATTCAAAACTGCACTGACTGCAGTTATTTGTTGAATTGGAGTTACACTTATACCTTGACCAAAAGCAGTAGTTGCAAGTTCTAGATTTCCTACTTGGTCTAAATCAAATAGAATACCTTTCCCTTCTCCATTTAAATCTATTCCTGTTTTATCTCCAAAACCAAAAGCTCTAATGTATTTAAATAATCTATCTTTTCCAAGAAGATTTCCTATTTTTACAAACCCTGGGTTACAAGAGTTTTGCAATACTTGTAAAAATGTTTGTTCTCCATGTCCTCCTGCTTTCCAACAGCCAATACGTGCTCCATCTATTGTTACACTTCCTGAATCAAAGAATTTATCTTTAAAAGGATTAATTACTCCTTCTTCTACTGCAGCACTGAAACTTAAAATTTTTAAAGTTGATCCAGGTTCATATGATGCCCATATTGGTAGATTTCTACTTAATGTTTTTTTATCTGCTTCTTTATAATTATTAGGATCATAATTTGGTCTTGAACTCATAGCAAGTATTTCTCCTGTTTTAGGATTCATAACGAGTGCTAGTGCCATATCAGGTGAAAACATATCTACTACATTATCAAGTTCTCTTTCTACTGATTTTTGAATGTTTAAGTCTATTGTTAATTGTATATTCATACCATTTTGTGGTTGTACATAAACATCACTTATATTTAGATTATTTCCTTTAGCATCAGAAAAATATTTAATAGCACCCCTCTTACCTGTTAGGTATTTATCATATTGAAGTTCTAATCCTGAAAGTCCTTGATTATCTATACCAACATATCCTAATACATGAGAAAGTAAATTTTTATAAGGATAATTTCTTTTAGATTCTTTTACTAAGTAAACTCCTTCTAAGTGAAGATCATTTATTTTATCTGCTGTTTTATAATCTAATCTTCTTCCTTCGGGATGAACTCTTTCCATAGAAGTTCTTTTATAAACATGTTTTTTCATTTCTTCTTCTGATACATTTAAAATACTAGATAAACTTTTTACTACTTTTTCTTTATCTTTTATTTGATTAGGTATTAAAATAAGGCTTGTTGTAGTAAGATTATTTGCAAGTACCTCTCCATTTCTATCAAGTATTAATCCTCTATCTGCCTCTATTGGTAATTCTCTACTCCATAAATTATTAGCAAGTTTATTTAATTTCTTATAGTTAAATACTTGAACATAGAATATTCTTAAAATTATTAGAATAAATAGTATTAAAAAAAATATAAATAATATTTTTATTCTTTGGTTTATCTTTTTAAAAAACATAATCCACCTCATTGTTTATTATGTTTTGTTAGTAAAAAAAAGAACATAAACTATTAGCTTATATTCAACTTTTTTCATAATTATCTATAAAGTTTTAATACTCTTGGTTTCTTTTCTGTTGGAAAGTCTATTTTTTCTATATTTTCTTTTCCACTTGGAAATTTAATTATCTTTTCTTCTTCTATTTGCTCTTCTTTTGTATTTTCATATTTTTTGATATATTCTTTTTTTAAAGTAGGATATTTTTTATTTTCTATTTCATGTTCTTTATATCTATACTTATTCTTAACTGGTGAATATACTTCTACTGCAGAATAATAATATCCATCTTCTTCTACTTTATAAAGTGCTACTTGTCTTTGTGATTTTACTTTCATTATATCATAAAGGTCTTTTATTATTTTTAAATTTTCTTCTTTATCCTTATCATCTGATAGACCATATGCTCCAATATATACAGTTTTATTAGAGTCAGCTAAACTTAAAATTGCTTTTAATTCATTTACTGAACATGGTAATTGTAACATAACAGTTTGTATTTTATTATTTAACTCTATACATTCACTATCACTTAACATTCTTGGATCAAATGCATCTACTTCTTTACCAAAAGTATGAGTATATGGTGTTATAGTAACAGCATCATATGGTGTATTATCTTTTATTGTCATAACTAAACTATCAAGAGATCCTTTACCTATTTCAGCTATAAGTCCTATTTCTTCTTTATCTGAATTTAAAATTTTTACATATTTTTGGGCAATTTTTTGTCTTTCTTTTGTCCAATTAGTTATTATATCTTTACATTCTATTAATAATTCTTTTTCTTCTGCTATAGCATCAGTATTTTTATCTATTACTTTTATGATTCTTTCTAAATACCTTGAATCTAACATATTTCTGCCTCCTTAAAATTCCATATAATATTATATACCGAATTTTAAGAAAATCAAGTTTTATTTTACTCTTCTAAATATTTCTTTAATTTATCTAAGGCTTTTTTTCTAGGACTTAGTTTTAATTTTTCGTCCGTTGAAAGTTCTGCAAGTGTTTTTTTACTTTTAAGTTCAAATATTTCATCGAAACCAAATCCATTATCTCCTCTTACTTTAGTACTTACTATACCATCTAATGTATTTTCAAATGTTTTTTCTTCTTTGTTTGTTTTTATAGCAATTACTGTAGTATAATGACATTTTCTTTGTTCCTTCTTTATATTTTTTAGTTTTTCTAATAAACATAAGTTTTTAGTATGATCATCAGCATCCATCCATCTAGCAGTATGTATGCCAGGAAATCCATCTAGAGCATCTATTGAAATACCAGAATCGTCTGCTACACAAATATACTTTTCTCCTGCTTGTTCATATAGACACTTTGCTTTTTCAATTGCATTTTCTTTAAAGGTGTTTTTATCTTCTTTTATAATTATCTTTTTATTTAATAGTTTTTCACTCTCTTTTAAAGAAAGAACTTCACAATCTTTAAAAATTTCTTTAAATTCTTTTATTTTTCCTTTATTTGAAGTGGCGACTAATATTGTTTTTTTCATTGTTTTTCTCCATATCCTTTATATTATGTATCATTGCTAAAGAAGAGTTTGTATAATTTTTATTGGTACTAACATCTTCTAAAAACCAATCTGGCTTTTTAAAAGATAATGAATCATTTTCTGTTTTAAACTCTACTTCTACTGTTTTTAATCCTTCTAAATCATCAAAATATACATCTAATTCTGCTTTTAAATTATTTTCAAGTTCGATTATATATCTTCTTTTATTTATAATATTTCCTTCTCTTTTTTTTATTAGTTTATTAAAAACTTCTTCTGTAATAGGAAGTTCATACTCATCACGTATTTTTATATTTTTATCTGTTTCTATTTTTCTTTTGTAAGTCAAAAAATAATCATTTCCATATTTTCTTACTCTTATAGTTGGATTTGTTGTGTTTAAATAAGCTTGTGTTATATCGATGTATTTATACTTTTTTAAATCTATATCTTTTACTAAATATTTCTTTTCAATTTCCTTCATTTTATTCTCCTTTTAATTTATATCCTTTTAATTTTAATACATTATATGTAAGTGGACTAATATCATCTTTTTTAAGATTTTTTATTGGAATGTATTTAGCACCCAATGAATCAAGTCCATCACTATCTGTTTTAACTTTTCCTTTTTTTACTTTTACATCATAGATAATTCCAATATGATGCATACATTGCATTTTACCTAAAAATTCCCACTTTACTACAACTGAATCTGCAGTTAAGATAGTTGCTTTTTCAATTTCTAAGTTTGTTTCTTCTTTTATTTCTCTTTTTAAAGTATCTATTGGTAATTCTTTATGTTCTATACTTCCTCCAGGTAAATCATATTTAGAAGTATATGCTCCACGAGATTTTTTAACTAGTAATATTTTATCGTTTTCGATTATGAGTCCATATACTCCTAAATGTCTTGTATTTTCCATAATATCTCTCCTATTTCCTATATTATAACTCAAATTAAAAAAAGAAAAAATCATTTTTCTCTTTTTGTTTAAGTTCTTTTCTTTTTCTTTTGTTTTAAAATAATAATTTCAGGCTTATATTTTTTTATTTCCCTTATTACCTTGTTTTCTTTTGATTTATCAAAATATAAATATATTGGAGTATCTGTTAGGATAGTTACAGAATTTTTCTTTACTACTATTGCCTTAATTTTATCCCAATTAAATACCATTTTAATATTATAAAAAGAAAAATTAGTAATACCTTCTTTATCAATGATAACATCTAAAATAGGACTTTTCTTTCTACAAATATACATATAGTAAGTACTTACTACTGTTATAGTTAAAAATATTATATCGAGCGCTATAAATAAAATTCCTAACACTTTAGCATCATATTTTCCTATGCACATAATACTTATACTGACACATAATAAAATACAAAAAATCAAATACATATAATCCGTATAACTAAATAGATTTAATTTTCTTGTTTTTAAAATATACTCTTTATTCATTGCAACTCCACGAGCTTCATCATAACATTTAAAATAATTTTTATTTCTATCAAAAGATATTTTCATATTTCCTACTCCTCTTTATCTTATATACATATTATAACATAAAAAAATAAAACTAAATAGTTAATTTAATTTTATTTTATATTTTTATCGTCCATTTCAAAGAAATTAGACATCGGTACATCCAACACTACCGATATTTTATAAAGTTTCTTTAAAGTTAGCCCTTCTCTTCCTCGTTGAGATTCAAATCTTCTTAAATAATCTGGTGTCATAGAAATATCTACTGCAAGTTGTTCCTGAGTTATTCCCCTAATTTTTCTATATTTTCTAACATTATCTGAAACCACTTCTAAAATTTTATCATCATTAAATTCAAAATTTCTTTGAAAAGTCGTCATTTTACTACATCACCAAATTTATTTTAATTTATTTAGAAAAACTATTCTGTTAAGCTATACTTAACATTTTATTTGTATGTGATTAAATATAGATAAAAAACATGTTGGCAATTTTTAGTAAAGAAGTAAAATGCAAAAAAAAGAATATTTTGATGTATTAAAACTTTACTATATATCTTTTATTTTCCATATTATTCTTTAGGTGATTATATGGAAAAATATACAGTAGGACTTACAGAAAAAGAAGTAAAAATAAATCGTGATAAATATGGAGATAATACTCTTAATAAAAGTAAAACTAACACTTTCTTTAGCCTTTTTTTAGAATCTTTAGGAGATCCAATTATTAAAATATTACTAATTGCACTTGGTATTAAAACAATATTTTTAATAAAAGATTTTGATTGGTATGAAACAGTAGGAATTGTTATTGCAATTTTCCTAGCATCCTTTATATCTTCTATTTCAGAGTATGGAAGTGAAAAAGCATTTAAAAAACTATTAGAAGATGCTTCTAAAATAAAATGTAGAGTATTAAGAAATAAAAAAATTACTAGTATTCCTATTGAAGAGATTGTTAAAGGGGATATTTTAATATTATCATCAGGTGATATGATACCAGCTGATGGTGTTTTAGTTGAAGGAGAAATTACTGTAGATGAGTCTGTTTTGAATGGGGAGGCTAAGGAAAGTTTAAAAACTTCTGTTAGAGATATTAATAATATACTTGATAAGAATAGAGTTTATAGAGGAACAACTGTTTATTCTAAAAGTTGTAAAGTTAAAGTTTTAGAAGTTGGGAATAATACAGTTTATGGAAGAATGAATATGGAATTACAAGAAAAGTCTCCTATTAGTCCTTTAAAATCTAGACTTAGAGATTTAGCAATCATTATAAGTAGGTTTGGATATATTGGAGCTTTTTTAGTAGCATTTTCTTATTTGTTTTCAGAAATAGTTATAGATAATGGTTTTTCTTTAACAAAAATATTAGAGGTTGTTAGTAATTTTCATTTAATGATGGGATATATTCTTTATGCATTAACTTTATGTGTTACTATTATTGTGGTTGCTGTTCCTGAAGGACTTCCTATGATGATTACTTTGGTGTTATCATCTAATATGAAAAGAATGTTAAAAGATAAAGTATTAGTTAGAAAATTAGTTGGTATTGAGACTGCTGGGAATATAAATATTTTATTTACTGATAAGACTGGTACTCTTACTAAAGGGAAATTAGAAGTTTCAGAAATTGCTTGTGGTAATTTAAAAAAGTTTAAAAGTATAGATGATATAAATTTTTATCCTAAATATAAAAATATAGTTAATAGATCTATTGTATATAATAATGAAAGTGTTTTTGATAATGGGAAAATTGTTGGTGGAAATATAACTGATAGAGCATTGCTTAAATTTTCTAGTACTAATGAAAAAAAACTAGAAGTTATATCTTCTATTCCTTTTGATAGTAAAAATAAATATTCTACTACTTTAATAAAAGATGATGGTAAGATGATTAATCTTATTAAGGGTGCTAGTGAGATATTACTTCCTCTTTGTAGTTTTTATTATGATGAGATTGGAAATAAGAAGATTTTAAGAGATAAAAAAATAATTAAAGATTATATAAAAAAAGTATCTAGTAATGGTAGTAGAGTTTTACTTTTAGCTGAGGCTTTATCAAATACTTTTAAAGATTTAACTTTAGTAGGAATAGTATCTATTAAAGATGATTTAAGAGATGAGGCTAAGGAAGGACTTAGACTTGTTAGAAATGCTGGGATACAGACTGTAATGCTTACTGGTGATAATATTGATACTGCAAAGTCTATTGGATGTGAGGTTGGATTAATTGATGATAAAAATGATATAGTAATGACATCTGATGAATTAAATTCTTTATCCGATGAAGAAGTTATAAATATACTTCCAAAACTTAAGATAGTATCACGTAGTCTTCCAAGTGATAAAACAAGACTTATTAAACTTGCAAGAAGTTGCAATTTAGTTGTTGGAATGACTGGAGATGGTGTGAATGATGCTCCTTCTTTAAAAAATGCTGATGTAGGGTTTGCTATGGGAAGTGGTAGTGAAGTTAGTAAAGTTGCTAGTGATATAGTAATACTAGATGATAATTTTTTATCTATTTCTAAGGCTATACTTTATGGAAGAACTATATTTAAAAGTATTAGAAAATTTATTATTTGTCAGCTAACTATTAATTTATGTGCAATTAGTTTATCTATTATTGGTCCTTTTATAGGAATAGATACTCCTGTTACTGTAATACAAATGTTATGGATTAATATGGTTATGGATACTTTAACTGGACTGGCTTTTTCATTTGAACCTGCTCTTTTAGAATATATGGATGAGGAACCTAAGAAAAAAGATGAACATATAATAAACTCTTATATGATTGGTGAAATACTATTTACTGGAGTATATTCTGCCCTACTTTGTATATTATTTTTAAAACTTCCTTTTATCCAAGAAATATATAGAAATGATAGTAGATATTTAATGTCTGCATTCTTTGGATTATTTATATTTATGAATATATTTAATAGTTTTAATGCAAGAACTAATAGATTAAATATATTTTCTAATATATTAAAAAATAAAGTATTCTTGTCTATTACAATATTTATAGTTGTAGTACAACTTTTACTTATATATTATGGTGGTAGCCTATTTAGAACTATTGGTCTTACTTTTAAAGAATTACAATTTATGATATTAGTTTCTATTACTGTAATACCAGTTGATTTTATTAGAAAACTTATTCTTAGAAAAAAAGATATTATTGGTGGTGTATAACCAATAATATCTTTTAATTATTTTCACTTACTGTGTTTACATTACTATTATTCATTGTAAATCTAATACTGTCTGATAAAACATTATTTGAATAAGTTTTTATTTTATCTGTAGATAATACATTTAAATCATATATTCCTGTAGGAAAAGATCCTCCTGAAAAATTCAGAGTAAAAACACCATAAGATGATCTATTTGTAGATTCTACAGTATTTTGATATTCCAAATAAAACCTTGAATTATATGCATATAATTCAGAACGCCAAGTTTGTAATTTTACTCCTTTTTGTTCTGTTTCACTTATCATTTTCCATTTATCAAAAGATAGATTAATAGTTTTTCCAGATGTACTCATATCAGTAATCGTCCATCCAAGTAATCTTGGTGGGAGATTAGAATCAGATGATGTTATGTTTAAATCAAAAGCTTGACTTTGAACTGGTCCATCAATACTTTTAGAATTCCAAAATTGAAAGATTCCATTCTGGGTCATATCTAAACCTAATAATGTTCCTTCATATAACTCTTCTATTTCGATATTTGGAGTTATAGTTGTTTCTTTATTTCCGTTATTACTTGAATCGGTTACAGAATCAGATAAGATTATTAGAGTTAATGTTCCTGATAATTCAAATCCTGATATTGTAAATGTATATCTTTTTCCATTTGTTATTGTTGTTGTATTTGTTAGTGATTTTGTTGTTGGAGTTGTATCATCACCGTTTACTTTAACTGTTAAATTGCTTGCTGTCAAATTTTTATTTAAACTTCCTGATGTGTCTGTACAATCTATTTTAATTGTTATATTATCTTTTGTTGATGGATTTGATGGTGTAGCACTATACAAACTACATACTGGTACAGTTTTATCTTTGGCAAAGGCATAATATGTTGTTGTATCAGATGGTGTTACTGTTGTTGAATCTATTCTACTTGCATACTCTGTATTATTATCTGCTCCCCAATACACTTCATCTTTATATCCCGTCTTTCCTGTTATGGTTGGTAAAGTAACCTCACATGTTGCTTCATCTCCTAATCGTCTGCAACTATCACTATCTTTTGTAAGACTAGATACCCCTGTTGTCTTTTGATATATTACTGTTACATCTTTATATCCTCTTGCAAAACATTCATCATCTTCTGTCATTGTTAATGTGTCGTTTACATTCTTCCCAGACGTTCCTGATGCACTATCACTCCAAAAACTTCCTGTGTATCCTTCTTTTACTGTAATAGTGGGTAATGTAACACTACAACTTTTATCATTTCCATATAATGTACATTTATCATTTTGTTTTCCTATTGATGTTACTCCTCCTGCAGTCTCATATGTTATATTGATATCCTTTTTTACTAATGCATAATATGTTGTTGTGTTCTTTACTTCTATACTTCCTGCATTTATTCCTTCATGAGAATTATTTTCTGTTGACCAGTATCCTGTATATCCATCCTTTTCTGGTGTAATTGAAGGTAATGTTACATTACATCCACTTCCATCTTTTTCTATTGTACATGTTAGTTCTGTTTT
>CANQHJ010000004.1 GCA_947623665.1 uncultured Bacilli bacterium | reverse complement strand
ATTACTACATACCACCTTTTATTATGTAGTAATTATATCAAATTTTCTTTACGAAGAAAATTCACTCTTTTTCACTGATAAAAACCGATATGATTTACATATTTAATAATTAATGATATAATATTATAGAATTTATTCGAGGAGGAACTAGTATGAGTGGACATTCAAAATGGGCAAAAATACATAGAGCAAAAGGAGAAGCAGATGCTGCACGTGGAAAAGTATTTCAAAAACTAGCTAAAGAAATATATGTGGCTGCTAAAAGTGGAGCACCCGATCCAGATCAAAACGCATCTTTAAGAATGATAGTAGAAAAAGCACGTAGTGCTAATATGCCAAAAGATAAAATTAATAAAGCAATTGATAAAGCAAAAGGAAATAATGATGGTGAAAACTATGAATCTATCCGTTATGAAGGATATGGAACAGGTGGAGTAGCATTCATGGTAGATTGTCTTACAGATAATAAAAACAGAACAGCATCCATGGTAAGAAGTGCTTTTACTAAAAGAGGTGGAAACCTTGGAACAGATGGTTCAGTAAGTTATATGTTTGAACGTAAAGGAATAATAGAAATACCATCAACATACGATGAAGAAGAAATGATGATGACTTCCCTTGATGCTGGAGCAGAAGACTTTGTAACAGAAGAAGATTCTTATACAATCACAACTTCACCAGATGACTTTATAAAAGTAAAAACTAGCCTAGAAGAAGCAGGAGTAGAAAAATTTATTTCAAGTGAAGTTACTTATGTACCAACAAACGAAATAGAACTAGATGAAGAAGGAGCAGAAAAAATCCATGCTCTAGTAGAACAACTAGAAGAATTAGATGATGTTCAAGATGTATATTATAATTTGAAAGACTAATGTCTTTCTTTTTTTGTATAGATTACTAATAATTATCATAAATTAAAAAGAGGAGAAGTTATGAGAATAGTTTTATTTTTAATAGGATTTGGACTAATGACTATTGGATCCACTTATATAATTGTTTATCTTAATCTTTTTTCATTTGGATATACATTAAAAGAATATTTAATGTTTATTTTTACAAGATATGAATGTTTTTATGTATTAATTGGTCTTACTTTGCTCACAATAACAATATATTGGAAAGGAGAAAGTGATGATTTACATTTATGATATAATTTTAAATTTAACAGATAATAATAGAATATTAGAATTTTTTGAATGGAATGAACATGATAATATAGAACATGTAAAAAAGATTCCTTTATTTAGAGTAAATACAAAACTAATAGATGATATTATAAACTATGATATCAAAGTGGATAAAAAGTTTTTAGAAGATATTAAAAATTATACAGAACTATTCGATATTAAAACAAAGAAAAATATAGAATATGCTTGTCTTTTAAGTGATACATCAAAAGTTTATGCAGTAGAGTTTTCTGATAATGGAAAAGTTCTATATCGTAGTAGTCTTCTTTTAGATGAAGAAGAGGAAATACTAGATATTTCAGATAATTTAGATGAAACACCTATAAATTATAAAAAAATAAAACCTAAAAATATAAATTTCTTTTTAACTAGAAAAGAATTATTTATTCAAAACTTTTTACTTAAAGAATTAAAAAATAGTTATAATAAAAAGAATATAGAAAAAATAAAATACTTATATGAGGAATGTTTTAATAATAAAAAAGATGATGAAAATTTATATGAAGTATTAGTAGATGATATTAAAAATAATTTTTCTAAAAAACATATAAACTTATTTAATATATTAACTATTAAGAAAGTAAAAAAATAGATTAAATTAATAATCTATCTTCATTGCTTTTTTAACATTTTTTAAAGTTTCCTTCGCAGTCTCTTGAGCTTTCTTTGTACCTTCATCTAATATCTTTCTAACCTCATTAGGATTATCCTCATAATATTTACGTCTTTCTCTAATAGGTTCTAAAAATTTAATGATATTAGAAATTAATTCTTTCTTACAACTAACACAACCACGACATCCAGCCTTACATTCACGACACACAACATCTAACTCATCTTTTGGTGTAAATAATTTATGATAATAATAAACCATACATTTATCAGGATTAGCCTTATCATCTTTATGAATCTTATCAGGATCAGTAACTGCACTCATAACTTTCTTAGAAATAACCTCATCACTATCAGTTAAGAATAAAGCATTACCTAAACTTTTACCCATTTTCTCATTACCATCAAGTCCCTTAATACGAGTATTTTTACTTAAAACTTGTTGTGGTAAAACTAAAGTTTCTCCATAAATACTATTAAACTTTTTAACTATTTCACGACATTGTTCCAATAAAGGAAGTTGGTCATCTCCAACAGGTACATACTCACCAGAAAATGCTGTAATATCAGCTGCTTGACTAACAGGGTATCCTAAAAATCCATAAGTAATAGATTCTCCATTATTACCAAATAACTCTTTCTTTTGAGAAACCTCACTCTTAACAGTAGGATTTCTAAAAAGACGAGAAACAGTAACTAAATTAGAATAAAATACTGTAAGTTCTGCAATCTCTGGTATCTTAGATTGAATAAAGAAACATACCTTAGAAGGATCTATTCCAATTGATAATAAATCACAAGTAAGTTCAAAAACATTTTCATATACTTTTTCTGGATTATTAAAGTTATCAGTTAAAGCTTGAACATCTGCAATTTCCAAATAAAAATCATATTCATCTTGCATCTTCAAATAATTAACACCCGCACCAAAATAATGGCCAAAATGCAAATTTCCAGTCGGACGTAATCCAGTTAATACACGTTTTTTCATAATCACCACTTCCTTTAAATATTTTAACATAAAATTTAGATATCTTAAAGAACATTGACAAACATTAGAAAATTTAGTATTATAAAATACGTAAAACGAAGACGAAGAGGAGTAAATATAGACCTTTTTCAAAGAGAGTTATCATAGTGGTGAAAGATAATAAAAAGACTATATTGAAAAACACTTCAGAGTGCTTAAAGAAATTAAGTAGACTAAGCCGGAAATAGACCGTTATCTATAAAGAGATCAAGAAATTGATAAATTGGGTGGTACCGCGGATTCACAGTCATTCGTCCCTTATGGGATAAATGGCTGTTTTTATTTTTAGGAGGAATATTATGATAGAAAAAGAAAAATTAAAAGAATATGCACATAAGTTAATGTTTGATATGGACGAAGAAGAATATCAAACACTACAAGAAGAATTTGATGTTATTTTAGAACAAATGGAATTAATAGAAAAAATACCTAATATTAAAGAAGTTGAACCTATGACATTTCCATTTCCACTAGAAGAAGCAGCTTTAAGAGAAGATGAAATAGGAGACTATTTAACTGTAGATGAGGTATTAAGTAATGTAAAACATCAAGTAAGAGATCAAGTTAAAGTACCAAAGGTGGTGGAATAAATGGATTATAGACATAAAACTATTAAAGAGTTAAAACAAGATTTAATAGATGAAAAGACAACTAGTGAAGAATTATTTAAAGAAGCAAATGAACTTGCTCATAAATATCAAGATGAATATAATTCATTTGTAACAATAATAGACAAATATAAAAAACGTGCTAAAAACGATTCTATGATAAATGGTATTCCTTATGCAATAAAAGATAACTTTTCAACAAGTAATATTCTAACTACTGCCTCATCTAATATACTAAAAGATTATATTCCAGTATATGATGCAACTGTATATAAAAAGTTAAAAATAAATGGAGGAGTATTAGTTGGAAAAACAACTCTTGATGAACTTGCCATGGGAGGAACAGGAACTACTGCCCATACTGGAGTTGTAAAAAACCCTTGGGATAAAAAAAGACTAATAGGAGGATCATCCGCAGGAAGTGCCTCAGCTGTTTCTTTAGGTATTGTTCCTTTCTCAATTGGAAGTGATACTGGAGACTCTATTAGAAAACCAGCATCTTTCGGTGGAATAGTAGGATTCAAGCCAACATATGGACGTATTTCACGTTATGGACTTTTCGCCTTTGCATCAAGTCTAGACCATGTCGGATGCTTCACAAGAAATGTAGAAGATGCTGCCATAGTAACAGACATTCTAAAAGGACATGACCCTCTTGATATGACAACTCTAAAAGATGAAGATATAAAATACTCAGAACACTTAGATGATGATATAAAAGGTAAAAAACTTTTCTATATTAAAGAAATATGTAATATAGAAGGCTATGAAGATGAAAACATCAAAAAGACATTTAAAGAGTTTTATAAATTAGTAGATAAACTAAAAGAAGAAGGATTTATAGTAGAAGAAGTATCATTTGATGAAAACTTACTAAATGCCATATATCCAACTTATATGACTATTAGTTGTGCTGAGGCTACTAGTAATAATGCCAATCTTACTGGTATACAGTTTGGACCAAGACCAAAAGGAGATAGTATTGATGAGATAATGTTTAATGCTAGAACAGAAGGATTCTCTGAACTTATTAAAAGAAGATTTATATTAGGAAGTTATATCTTACAAAAAGAAAATCAAGATAAATTATTTTTAAATGCTTGCCGTATTAGAAGATTAATTGTAGATAAAATGAATGAATTATTTAAAGAATATGATGGACTAATTCTACCTGCTAGTGGATCATTCGCACCTACTTTTGATGCAAGTAGTGAAAGACTTAATCCAAAGGCAACTGTTTTAGAAAATCATATGGCAATTGCAAACTTTGGAGGATTTCCAAGTATAACACTTCCAATGTATTATAATAATAATTTACCAGTTGGAATAAATCTAACAGGAAAAGTAAGAGATGACAAAACAGTTTTAAATATGGCAAAGAAAATAGAAGATATAGTAAACTTAAAAAATAAAGTGGCAGGTGATGAAAATGTATAAAGTAGTTATTGGACTCGAAGTTCATTGTGAACTTGAAACTAAATCAAAAAACTTTTCATCCGCACCAAATACATTTACTAGAACTCCAAATATTAATGTTGCCACAGTTGATTTAGGACTTCCAGGAATACTACCTGTTGTTAATAAAGAAGCATGTCGTAAAGCCTTAAAAACTGCTATGGCACTTCATTGTGAAAATCCAGATGAAGTAGTATTTGATCGTAAAAACTATTTTTACCCAGATCTTCCAAAAGGATATCAAATAACACAAGTTACAAAACCAATGGGAAGAAATGGTTACTTAGATGTTTTAGTAAATGGAGAAAAAAAACGTATTCTAATTCATCAATTACATTTAGAAGAAGATACCGCATCTCTAGAACATAATTCTAACTTTTCTCTAATAGATTACAATAGAAGTGGAATACCTCTAATTGAAATAGTAACTGAACCATGTATTGAAAGTGCTGAGGTTGCTGTAAGATTCTTAGAAGAATTAAGAGATGTATTCTTATTCTGTGAAGTAAGTGAGGCTAAAAGTAATTATGGACAAATGAGATGTGATGTAAATATTTCTCTTATGAAGGAAAATGATAAACAATTAGGTACAAAAGTTGAAATGAAAAACATAAATGCTTTTAATTCAGTAAAAGCCGCTATAGAATATGAAATAAAACGTCAAAGCGAACTACTTGATAAAGGAGAAAAAATAATCCAAGAGACAAGAAGAATTGATGAAGATGGAAAAACTTATTCAATGAGAGAAAAAGTAGATGCAGTAGATTATAAATATTTCATCGAACCAAATCTTCCTAAAGTACCACTTTCTAAAAAATATTTAGATGAAATTAGAAAAGAAATACCAATGTTAAAACTAGAACGCTTTGAACTTTATCAAGAAAAATACGGTTTAAGTGAATATGATGCTGGAGTACTTTCTGCTGATAAAAAGATAAGTGATTATTTTAATGAAGTAGTAGAAAACAGTAACGATACAAACCTTGCTTTAAACTTTGTTTCAACATCAGTTTTAAGTACCTTAAACAAACTTGATATAACAATAGATGAATTTTTAGTAAAACCAAAGTCAATTGCTGAACTAGTAAATAGAGTTCATGATAAAAAAATATCACTTGATCATGGTAAAAAAATATTATATCAAGCAATAAAAGAAGAAAAAGACCCAATTGACTTAATAAAAGAACAACATCTAGAACAAATTAATGATGAAGATAAATTACTAGAAATAATTAAAAATGTTATGGATAACAACAAAGAACAAGTAAGACAATATGTAGAAGATGGAAATACTTTTGTTTATAACTTCTTTGTAGGACAAGTAATGAAAACAACTAATAGACAAGCAAATCCAAACATTTCTCTAGAATTAATCAAACAAGAACTAGAAAGGAGAAAACAAAATGATAAAAAATAAATATAGAGACTGCGTCTTAGGTGAACTAAGACCCAAAGATATTGGAAAAACTGTAAAGATTGCCGGTTGGATAGAAAACATAAGAGACCATGGTGGAGTAATCTTTGTTGACGTAAGAGATATCTCAGGTACAGTTCAACTTGTAAGTAATGATGATAATATGTTCCTACACTTAACACGTGAGAGTAGTGTTACTGTAACTGGAACAGTTAGAAAAAGAGATGAAGATGATTTCAACCCAAGACTTGAAACAGGAGAAATTGAAATATTAGTAGAAAGTATAGAAGTATTAGGTAAATCTAAAAACGTTTTACCATTTGAAGTAATGACATCTAAAGAAGTAAACGAAGAAGTAAGACTAAAATATAGATATCTGGATTTACGTAACCCAAAAGTAAAACAAAATATTATTTTTAGAAATAAAGTAATTAGTTTCTTAAGAGATAAAATGACAAACTTAGGATTCTTAGAACTTCAAACACCAATACTTACCGCATCAAGTCCAGAAGGTGCAAGAGATTTCCTTGTACCTGCTAGAAGATATCATGGAAAGTTTTATGCACTTCCACAAGCACCACAACAATTTAAACAATTATTAATGTGTTCAGGATTTGATAAATACTTTCAAATCGCACCAAGCTTTAGAGATGAAGATGGAAGAAGTGATAGATTATATGGTGAGTTTTATCAATTAGATTTAGAAATGGCTTTTGTAGAAGAAGAAGACGTTTTAAATGTAGGAGAAGAAATATTCTATGATACTTTTATAAAATTCGGTGGAGAAAAAATTACTTCTCCAAGACCATTTAGAAGACTAACTTATAAAGAGTCTATACAAAAGTATGGAACAGATAAACCAGACTTAAGAAACCCACTAGAAATAATTGATTTAACAGAAGAGTTCGAAGATACAGACTTTAAACCATTTAGAAATATTCCTGTTAAAGGTATAACAGTAGAAGATATTGCTTCTAAATCCAACTCTTGGTTTAATGATTTAGTAGATTACGCTAAAAGTATTGGTATGCCTGGTATTGGATATTTCAAAGTATTAGAAGATATGTCTTTTGCCGGACCAATTGATAAATTCCTAACAGATGATGAAAGAAAAGCCTTAATCGATAAAGCAGGATTAAAACCAAATAGTGTATTATTCTTCATAGCAGATAGAAAAAATGCTCCAAAACTTGCTGGAATGATTAGAGATGAATTAGGTCGTAAATTAGATTTAATAGACAAAGACAAATTTGAATTTTGTATCGTAAAAGACTTCCCAATGTATGATTGGAATGAAGAGGAAGAAAGATACGACTTTACTCACAATCCATTTACTATGCCACAAGGTGGAATTAAAGCATTAGAAGAGAAAAAAGAAGAAGATATAGTTGCTTATCAATTTGATTTTGTATGTAATGGAGTAGAGATGGCAAGTGGTGCAATTAGAAACCATGATCCAGAAATTATGAAAAAAGCATTTTCAATAGTAGGTCTAGGAGAAGAAGTAATAAAAGAAAAATTTGGAGCACTTTATAAAGCTTTCCATTATGGAGCACCCCCTCATGGTGGAATGGGACCAGGGCTTGATAGAATGCTAATGTTATTATTAGATGAAGAATCAATAAGGGAAACAGTTGCTTTCCCACTTAATGCTAATGGAGCAGATGCTCTAATGAACGCTCCATCAGTAGTAGATGAAATGCAGCTTAGAGAAGCACACATAAAAATACGTGATAAAAATAAAAAATAGTATTAAGGAAATAATAAATTATGGAAATATATTTAGAAAAAGTAGAAGAAAAAGATAGAGAAATATTATATCGATTACTACAATACTCACTATTTGAAGAAAGTGAAAATGATTTAAATGAAATGAATAATGAAGCAATATTTGAATATTCTTATTTTGATAATTATTTCACAGAAGATACAAGAGATGCTTACTTTATAAAAGAAAAAGAAACTAATAAATTATTAGGATTTGCTATGGTAAATACATATATGCAAATACTAAAAAGTGGACACTCTATCGCAGAATTTCTAGTAATACCAAAATATAGAAGAAAAAATATAGGTAAACAAACCGCCACCTGCTTATTTAATAAATATAAAGGTAACTGGGAAGTTAAACCATCTCTTAATAATGATAAAGCATATTCCTTTTGGAAAAATGTTATAGAAGATTATACAAACAATAATTGTGAATATAAAGATAAAATATTTATATTTAATAATAAATAGGTCGAAAGACTTATTTATTTTTTAACATTAATTGACATATATTAATAAAAATGTTAATATATGTATAAAGAAGAAAGGGTGATAATAAAGAAAAAAGGAAGGTTAAAAGTGAAGATAGACAGAACAAATTTTAAAAGACAAGAGAAAAAATTAAAGAATCGCCATAAAGAATTAATAGAATTTGAAAAAGTAATTAGACATATTAGAAATTGTAAAACTTTCCAAGAACTTTGTGAACATGAATTTTCTAAATTATATAAATTTGAATTATTAAAAGAAGATTTAACTGGATATTATAGTTTTAATTTATGTAAAAATAGTGGGAAAATAAGACTAATATTTTCAATAAACGAAGAATTAAATATAATTAGATTAGTTTTCATAAGTACCAATCATTATGAAGACTTTAAAAAATATATAAAAAAGTGAGATGATTATCATGAAAAAAATAAGATTCAAAGATTATTTGCTTGATTATTTAGAATTTTATCATATTTCAAACAAAGAATTTGCCAAAAGAATAAATATTACACCTAAGCATTTAATAGATATTTTAAATGGAGAACCATTATCTGCTAAAGTTATAAAAGATATTTCAATGGTTACTAATATTTCAATTGATTATATTTATAAAGTAGAAAATGATTATAAAATAGAAACAGAAATAGAAAATTATTTAAAAGAAAATAATTTAACAGAAACACAATTTTTAAATAAGTTTAAATATAAATATTTAATTAATGAAGATTACATGGAATTTATTGATGTTGCAGATAAAACAGAAATAATAAAAGATATTTTAAAATTTTTAAGAGTAACAAGTCCAAAAAAAATTTATGAAATAGAAAATAAAGCTTATTATAAAAGTAAAAATGATAAAATAGAATTATTATTACTATGGCTTGAAAAATGTTATAAAGAAACTTTAAACCAAACACCAAAAGAATATAAAAAAGAAAATATAGAAGTATTAGTAAAATATATTTTAAAGTGTGCAAATAAAAATATTTTTGATGAAGAAAAACTAATAAAAAAATTTAATGAAAACGGAATATTTTTAGTAATTCAAGAAGATATACCAGGTTCTAAAATAAGAGGAGCTTTCAAAGTACATAGAAAAACTCCTGCTATATATTTAACATACAAACATAAAAGAATAGCCGATATATATTTTGCACTTTTACATGAACTTGCACATTGTAAAACAGATTTCAACAGAGCTCAAGCAACAAGTCTAATATCTTTTGAAGATGAAGAAAAAGAAACTAAAGCAGATAATCAAGCATACAGTTGGATGATAGATGATAATTATTATAAAGAAATATGTAAAGACAACAATTATAATATTATAAATGAAAAAAAATATCCCAAATCATTCATTGTATACAGAATGGCTAAAGATAATCTTTTAAAATATAATAGTAAAGAATATCAGATATATAATCATGTAATTGACAAATAATTATAAAAGTAATATAATTCAAAGTGAATTTTAATTGATGAAGAAATTATCTAAGTAGTTGCTTGATACTCTTAAAGGAAGTGTGATCATCGACTGAAAGTCACATAAGAAAGACAAGTAAATGAATTTCAATAATGGAGTCAAATCGTGGAAGAAGCGTTAATCTAATTAAGTGCTAGGAAACTAGAAACAAGGTGGTACCGCGGATTACAGTGATTCGTCCTTATAGGATGATCACTGTTTTATTTTTAGGAAGTGATAAAATGAAAAAGAAAATTGCCTATCTAGGACCCAAAGGAACATTCTCATATGAAGTATGTAATAAAATTTATAAAGAAGAAATAGAAAAAATACCCTATAATACAATAAAAAATACAATTACTTCACTTAATAAAAAATTATCAGATGAAGCAGTTGTCCCAATAGAAAACTCTCTTCAAGGTTGTGTTACAGAAACTTTAGATACTTTAATTGAAAATGAAAACATTTATATTAAAGAAGAAAAAATATTAAAAATAAAACACAATTTAATGACAAATAAAAATAATAATATAGAAGATATTAAAGAAATATATTCACACCCACAAGCTCTTGCTCAATGTAGAGAATATATAGATTCTAATTTTAAAAATATAGAAATTATAGAAGTATCAAGTACTGCTAAAGCAGCAGAAAAAATAAAAGGAAAAGAAAATGCTGCATGTATTGGAAATATAGAATGTCAAAGGGAATATGATTTAAAAATATTAAAGAAAAATATTCAAGATAATGATTTTAATGAAACAAAGTTCTGGGTTTTAACAAACAAACCACAAGATAATAAAAATGCCAAATTAATTACTATAGTATTTTCAACAGATCATAAACCAGGGGCCCTATACCATATTTTAGGAATATTTAATCACTACAATTTAAACTTAAGTAAAATAGAATCTCGTCCAACTAAAACAAGACTAGGTAAATATTATTTTTGGATAGATATAGAAATAAAAAATAAAGATTATACTAAAGCTTTAGAAGAATTAAAGAAAAGTGTAAGTTTTTATAGAGTATTAGGTAAATATTAAGAGGTGATAAAATGATTTCAAAGAAATTACAAAAAGCAGTAGATAATAATTCTACTATTAGAGAAATGTTTGAAGAAGGAAAAAGATTAGAAAAAATATATGGCAAAGAAAATGTTTTTAACTTTAGTCTAGGAAATCCTAGTGTAGAAGTACCTAAGAAAGTAGAAGACGCTTTCTTTGAAGTATTAAAAGAAAAAGATTCAACTTCTCTACATGGATATACTAATAATGCTGGTATAGAAGAGGTAAGGAGTGCTATTAGTAAGTCTATTAATAAAAGATTTAATACCAACTTTACAGAAGAAAATATCATAATGACAACAGGAGCAGCCTCAGGACTAAATATAATATTTAAAAGTATACTAGAAAAAAATAATGAAGTAATAGTTTTTGCACCATATTTCATGGAATATAATTACTATATTAGTGGTTATGATGGAAAAGTTGTAGTAATATCTCCAAATACAAAAACTTTTCAACCAAACTTAGAAGAATTTAAGAAGAAAATAAATAGTAAAACTAAAGCTGTATTAATAAATACCCCTAATAACCCAACAGGAGTAATCTATAGTGAAAAGACTATAAAAGAAATGTCTAAAATATTAGAAGAAAAACAAAAAGAGTTTAATCATGATATATATTTAATATCAGATGAACCATATAGAGAATTAGTCTATGATAATAAAGAAGTTCCCTTTATTACAAAATACTACAACAATACATTTATAGTTTATTCATATTCTAAATCACTATCTCTACCAGGAGAGAGAATAGGGTATGTAATCGTACCAACTAAAATGAATGATAGTAAAAATATAATAAATGCACTAACTATATCAAATAGAATAATAGGCGCAGTAAATGCTCCGTCAATTATGCAATATGTTATAGGAAAATGTACAGATGAAACAGTAGATATAAGTATTTATAAAAAGAATAGAGATATATTATATAATGCTTTACTTGATTATGGATTTACATCAGTAAAACCAGAAGGAGCATTCTACTTATTTATGAAAACCCCAATAGCTGATGATAAAGAATTTTGTAAAAAGGCTAAAGAATATAATCTATTACTAGTACCAGGCTCATCTTTTGGTTGTAGTGGATATGTAAGAATATCTTATTGTGTAGAAACTAAAATGTTACAAAAATCATTAAAAGCATTTAAATCACTTTCAGACTTCTACAAAAAATAAATGTATAAAAAATAAAATTTCATCTCATCTTATAAATAGAGGAGATGATTAAATGAAGAAAAAAATATTATTAATTTCTTTAGTAGCATTCATATTTCTTTTAACTGGATGTGCCTCATCTGATGAAACACCATCAAAAGCAGTAGAAAACTTTTTAAGTAAATATCAAAGTATGGACCAAGAAGTCTTAACACAACTTGATGAAATAGTATCAAATGATGAAACATTGACAGATGATGCTAGATTAGAATATAAAAGTCTAATGGAAAGACAATATCAAAACATGTCATATAAAATAAAAAATGAAAAAATAGAAAAAGATACTGCTGAGGTAGATGTTGAAATAGAAGTATTTGATTATGAAAATGCCATCGATAAAGCTAAAGAATACTACGATGAAAATAAAGATGAATTTACAGATGACAATGGATCAATTGATGATAGTAAATATATGGATTATAAAATAAAAGAAATGAAAAATGTTGCTGATAAAAAGAAAGAAGAAATAACTTTTATAGTAAAAAAAGAAGATGGACTATGGAAAGTACAAAACCTAAGTCAATCTGATATACAAAAAATACACGGATTATACGATGATTAAGGATGAAAATCCTTTTTCTTTTTTTATAATTAAGATATAATAAAAGAAGAAAAAGGAAGTGTAGTAAATGTCTAAAGTAAAAGATGGTATAATAGGACACGCTATAGGAGATGCCATGGGTGTACCTATAGAGTTTTGCAACAGAGAAAAATTATTAAAAAAACCTGTAACGAAAATGTTAGGAAATGGAATACATCAAGTCCCAAAAGGTTACTGGTCAGATGATACTTCTTTGGAAATAGCTTTAATTGATTCAATTATAAATAAAAAAGATATAGATTATGAAGATATAATGAACAATTTTACAGATTGGTTAAATAAAGGGAAATATACACCAGGAGGAAGTATGTTTGGTATTGGTGCAACCTGTCTACAAGCAATAAAAAAATATGAAATAGATAAAGAAAAACCTTTAGAGTGTGGAATAGATAAAATAGATGCTAATGGTAATGGTTCTTTAATGAGAATACTACCACTTGCATACTATCTATATTATAAAAAAAGCACTCCAGAAGAAGTATATGAACTAACAAAAAATATATCATCACTTACTCATAGACATGAAATAAGTATTTTAGCTTGTTATATTTATATAAACTTTATTCTATTTCTTTTAAAAGGAAAAGATAAATATTCAGCATACAATATGATAAAAATGTTAGATTATTCTATGTTTAAAAAAAGTAATGTAAAAGTATTCTCAAGAATATTAAATGAAAATATTCAAAAATTAAAAATGAGTGAAATAAAATCAACTGGATATGTAGTTGATACATTAGAAGCATCTCTTTGGGTAACGCTAAATGCTAAAAACTATAAAGAGGGAATAATAGGTGCTATAAACTTAGGTGGAGATACAGATACAATAGGAGCAATCACAGGTTCCATGGTAGGAATAATATATGGTTATGATGACATACCAGAAGATTGGAAAAAAGACATTGCCAAAAGAGAATATCTAGAAGAACTATCTAACAATTTTGAAAACGTTTTAAATAACAAATAAAAAAGTGGTAATCTTTACGATTATCACCTTTAATCTTTAGGTTCACTCTTTTTATTTATAATACTCTTATTAATACCATCTATTTTATATTCATATTCAGTAGTTTGATCATGAAAGTCAACTTCATAAATTGCTTTATTATTTTCTAAGTCTAAATCAACATCTGTAAACACAATATCTTTCTCGTTAACAGAAGCATCCTTAACTGCTATATCTTTTGCTTCTTGTTCACTAATATAATTATTATTAGTAGTAGAATTATTAGTATTAGTATTTGAATTATTCTTTTCAGTAGTAGTGTTATTATTAGATGTATTAGTATTTACAAAATCACTACTAATAATTTTTCCCTCTTTTGCATCTATCTCATAGTTATATTCATGCCTATTATAATGAAATTCTACATCGTATTTAGCAATCCCATCATCAGTATCTAAATCAATTTCTCCAAATATAACATCAGAACTATCTAACTTAGTATCATTTAAAACAATTCTTTTAACCTCATCTTTAGAAATATAATTCATCTTCATATAAAGAAAATATCCACCAATTCCTAAAATAATTAAAACTAAAACTACAACAATAGCTATAATAATATTTTTATTCTTTTTCATAATCTCCTCCATAGCATAATACTACCACATTAATTTATAATATTCAATTATCTAGAAATTATTGAGATAAAAAAAGAAAAATAGTAAAATATAATAAGAGGTTTATAAATTATGGATATAGAAAAAGAAATATTTAAAAAGAGTGAAATAATAGATGAAAAACTAATTTCATTTGGTTTTACTAAAGAAAAAGATAAATATAAAATATCTAAAAACATCTTAAATAATACTTTTCGTATTGATATAGAAATAGAAAATAAAAATATAACAGGAAAAATGTATGACTTATCTTTTAATGAAGAATATATAAATCATAAAATAGAAAGTCAAAATGGTGAATTTGTAAATAAAATAAGAGAAGAGTATAAAAACTTTTTAATTGATATAAAAAGAAATTGTACAAATAACAAATATTTTATATCTAATCAAGCAAATAGATTAGTAGAAAATATAATAAAAAAATATAATGATTACCCAGAATTTATTTTTAAAACCTCAAAAGATATTGGAGTATTTAGAAATCCCAAAAACGGTAAATGGTATGCTTTAATAATGAAAATAAATAAAAATAAATTAGATAATCAAAATAAAGAAGTAGAAATACTTAATATTAAATTAGACCAAGATGAAATATTAAAGCTATTAAAAAGAAAAGGTTTTTATAAAGCCTATCACATGAATAAAAAACATTGGATAACTATAGTTTTAGATGATACTATAAAAGATAAAGAAATAATAAATTACATAATAGAAAGTTACAAATTTACAGAAAAAAAATAAACTTTTTAATCTTTCTTTAATATTCATATGATATTTAGTAATAAATAAATGAATTTTAGGAGGAAAACATGAAAGAAGAGACAAAACAAAAAATAACTACAGTAATAAAATTTTTATTAATAATAATTGTATTAGGAGTATCTATATTATTTTTAGATAAGAAAATATTAAAAGATAATGTAAAGGATATTGATTGGATTAGAAAAAATGTAAATATTATAAAAGATAACTCTTTAGGTAAAAATATTTATAGAGTAAAAAAAGATGATAATATTTCTATTTATAATTTAAAATTTCAACAAGTAGTAGATGAAAAAATAAATACATTTATTGAATCCATGAAAGATGACTATATAGTTTTTTATAACCCTTATGGTACAAATGAATTAAGTGTAAATGTTTATTTTAAAGAAAGTGAAAGTTTTAATGATTTAAAATATACAGTTAAATCATCTAATAAAAATATTAATGATTTTTCTAAAACACTAGTAGACAAAGATGATAAAAGTGCTTATCAGTTAATAGGACTCTCACCAGAAAAGCAAAATAAAGTAAGTATTGATATATCTACTAATGATAAAAATAAAAGTTACTCATTTAATATTAATTTAGAAAAAGAAAAAGTTTTAGGAGAGAAAAAATTAAAAGTAGAAAATGGAGAAAGTACAGAAGAGTTAAGTAATGGACTTTTCACAATGTTAGGTAATGATTCTGATGAAAAAGATTATCTTGCATTATATGACAATGATGGAATACTTAGAAGTGAAACTCCAATAATAGGATATAGAGCTCATAGAATTTTATTTGATGATGACAAAATGTATTTTAGTATTTCTCAGAAAAAAATTGCAGAAATCAACAATCTAGGACGTGTTACAAAAATTTATCGTACTGGTAATTATCAACTTCATCATGATTATACTTTTGATAAAGATGGAAATATTTTAGTTCTTGCCAACAACACTAAAAAGGAAACAGAAGAAGATTGTATTATAAAAATAGATAGAAAAACTGGTAAAGTAACAGAACTAGTTGACTTTGAAGATATATTTAAAAGTTATGTAGAAACTTGTACTCTAGATACTAAGAGCCAAAGAGATGAAGGAGAAGATGGACTAGATTGGTTACATCTAAACTCTATTGAATATGTAGATGGAGATGTATTCTTAAGTAGTAGAGAAACTTCTTCTATAATAAAAGTATCTAACATTTTAGAAAATCCTAAAGTAGAATATATCTTATCAAATAAAGAATTTTGGAAAGATACAGAATTTGCTGATTTAGTATTTAATCAAGTAGGAGACTTTAAAATACATGCTGGACAACATAGTGTAAGATATACAAAAGGAGAAGAAGATGGAGAATTCTATTTAACGTTTTTTGATAATAACTATGGAGTATCAAACAGTCAACCTAAATTTGATTATAAAACTATTGGTATAGAAAATAATAATCCATTTAAAGGAGACGAGTCATACTACTATGTATATAAAGTAAATGAAAATGAAAAAACTTTTGAACTTGTAGATAGTTTTCCAGTAGAATATTCAGGAATTGTTAGTAGTGTACAGACAATGTCTAATAACAATATAATAACAGATTCCGGAACACAAGGAATATTCGCAGAATACGATAAAGAACATAATTTAATTAGAAAATATACTGCTAAAATGAATAAATATATGGTCTATCGTGTTCTAAAATATGATTTTAATAATTTCTGGTTTAAATAAAAAATAGGAGGTGTAATATGAGAATTTTAGTTATTGAAGATGAATATTCACTTGCAGATATAATCTCTACTAAATTAAAAAAAGAAAAATATGAAGTAGATATTTGTCTAGATGGAGAAGAAGGACTTTATAATGCTCTAACTAATGCCTATGATTTAATCATTTTAGATATTATGCTTCCTAAAATAAATGGTATGGATATTTTATATAAATTAAAAAAAGAAAATATTACCTCTAAAGTTATTATGCTAACGGCTAAAAGCACTCTTGATGATAAACTATCAGGATTCGAAGGTGGAGCAAACGACTATGTAACAAAACCTTTTCATATTGAAGAGTTAATTGCCAGAGTAAATGCCCAACTTAGAAATAACACCAAAGTAAAAGATATTATAGAATTTAATGACTTAACATTAGATTTAAGAAATTCAATTTTAAGATGTCATAATGAATCTATTGATATTCCATATAGAGAATTCTTACTCTTAGAATACTTTATGAACAATCCTAATCAAATAATTTCTAAAGAACAAATATATGATAAAGTATGGGGAATAGATTCTAGTTTTGAATCAAATAACTTAGAAGCTTATTTATCATTCATAAGAAAGAAATTAAAAATTATTGAATCGAACGTAAATATAAAGTCAATTAGAGGATTAGGATATAAAATGGTGGTAGAAAATGAAGAATCTAAGAAATAAAATATTTTATACAGTCTTTTCTATACTTTCTTTATTTATAATTTTATCTGTTATTGCATTTAACCATCAAATATATAAACAAGAATATTTAGGAGTAGAAGATAATTTAACACGTATGAGAAGATTTATAAATCATGATGATTTACCAAATAATGATATTCCAGATAGAAAATTAAAAAAAGATTTAAATAATCGTCTTATAATGAATTATAATGTTTATACAATATTATTAGATGAAAATAATAATATAACTGGTAAAATTAGTCATAATGATTATGATTTTGATAAGGAAGTTTTATCAAAAGCTAAAAAAATATTAGAAGAAGAAAATCAAAGTCAAATAAAAATAGGCTCTCTATATTTTAATAGTATTGCTTATAATTTTAATTATGGAATATCCCTTGTAATTGTAGATACTACCTTAATTAGAGATAGATTATTAATGACCTTATTAAAATCATTAATAATATTAATAATAAGTGAAGTATTAATATTTATTATATCCAAAAAAATAACAGATTGGATAACTAAACCAGTAGAAGAAAGTTTTAATAAACAAAAAGATTTTATCACCAGTGCATCCCATGAATTAAAAACACCACTTTCAGTAATTATAGCTAGTATTGATTGTATAGATTCAAATAAAAAGAATGAAAAATGGTTAAATAACGTAAAAGATGAAAGTGAAAGAATGAATAACTTAATTACTAGATTACTTGATTTATCAAAATCAGAATTTGTAAAACAAGAAAACTTCAAATTAAATAATTTATCTAAAATAATAGAAAAGAAAACAATGACTTTTGAAAGTCTTGCTTATGATAAAAATATAAATATCACAACAAATATAAAAAGTAATGTAATGTTTTTATGTAATGAAAATGAAATAGATGAATTAATTTCAGTATTAGTTGATAATGCTATTAAACATGGTATAGAAAAAAGTATTATAACAGTAAACCTTTATCAAGATAAAAATAATATTACAATAGAAGTTATCAATGAAGGAGAAGAAATCAAAAAAGAAAATAGAGAAAAAATATTTGAAAGATTTTATAGAGAAGATAAATCTAGAAATAGAAAAGATAACAGATATGGTCTAGGTCTTTCAATTGCTAAAAACATAGTAGAAAATCATAATGGAAAAATTAAAGCATCATCAAACAATGGATATACTACTTTTATAATTAATTTTAGACAAAAGAGATAAAAAATTGAACTGAACCCCAAAAGTTGGACAGTTTAATTTTATAATCTTTTAATAAACTACAGAATATGCTATAATGTGGCTATAGAAAAGAGGTGTATATTTATGGTGGAAAAAATAAGAAAACAACCAATTATAGTTGCAATTATAGGAATGGTAATTGGATATTGTGGAATTTATTATCTTCCTTATGGAAATGATAATTTATCACAAAGTTTAATACGTATTGCTTTGAGTGCTATCATGATTGGTATTATGGCAATGATGGGAGCAGGAAAATCATTTTCAAATGTTAAAAAGTTTGGATGGTCAGTTCTTATTGGTTTATTCTTTTTAGTAATTGCTGCATTACCTGCAATTGGTTCAATAGGTGTAGCAATTTCAAAAAATAATATTCCAAGCAATTTTATAACAAAAGAAATTTCTTACTTCTTATTTGCTCTTACAATAGGAGTATTTGAAGAAAGTATGTTTAGAGGAGTATTACTTCATGGAATACTTAGAAAAACAGGAAAGACTCGTAGTGGAGTATGGATTGCAATTTTAGTATCTTCACTTGTGTTTGGAACTTTCCATGTTACAAATTACATTTTTGGTGGAAATTATGATTTAACAGGAATCCTTCAAACAATAGGAAAAATACTACAAACAGGAATATTTGGAATACTTTTATCTGCAATATATTTAAAAACAAAAAATTTCTGGGGTATTTCTTTTGTTCATGCTTTAAATGATTTCTTTGCATTTCAAGGACTTATATTTGTAGTATCACAAAGAGGAGGATATGTACAATCTGGAACTGCTGGTAACATGATGACACTTGGTTATCTAGTTATGTTTATTTTGTATCTTCCAGCATTAATTAAAGCAATAAAAATTGTAAAACAACTAAAAGTACCAGAATATGGACTATTTAAAGAATCATAAAAACTAGAGTGGTTTTTTTACCACTCTTAATTTATAAATAAAATATATTAGAAAGAGGTAATTTATGTTAGAATTAAAAAAAATTCATAAAAGTTATCAAGTTGGAACAAATAAACAACATGTGCTGAAAGGTATAAGTATAAATTTCAGACAAAACGAATTTGTATCTATTCTTGGTCAAAGTGGTAGTGGTAAGACTACACTTTTAAATATTATTGGTGGACTTGATCATTATGATGAAGGTAATTTAATTATAGAAGGAGTTTCAACTAAACAGTATAAAGATAAAAACTGGGATAGTTATAGAAACCATAGAGTAGGTTTCATTTTCCAAAGTTATAATCTTATTACTCATCAAACTATACTTGCAAATGTTGAACTTGCACTAACTTTATCAGGAATACCTAAAAAAGAAAGAAGAGAAAAAGCAATTAAGGCTTTAACTAAGGTTGGACTAAAAGAACATATTGATAAAAGACCAAATCAATTATCAGGTGGTCAAATGCAAAGAGTTGCAATAGCTCGTGCTCTTGTAAATGATCCAGATATTATTTTGGCAGATGAGCCAACTGGAGCACTTGATTCACATACCAGTGTTCAAATAATGAAAATTTTAAAAGAAATTGCTGAAGATAAGCTTGTAATAATGGTTACTCACAACCCAGATCTTGCTCATGAGTATTCAACAAGAATAGTAGAGTTAAAAGATGGAGTTATACTAAATGATACTAATCCTTATGATGAGAAACATGAAAAAGAAGAAATTATAGAAAACAGAAAAACTGAAAAAACATCAATGTCATTTTGGGCATCTCTTGCACTTTCATTTAATAACTTAATGACTAAAAAGGGTAGAACATTCCTAACTGCATTTGCTGGTAGTATGGGAATAATAGGAATAGCTTTAATTCTTTCTCTTTCAAATGGAGTCGCAGCTTTTGTAACTAGCAAAGAAAGAGACTCCCTTACAGATTTCCCACTTGCAATAGAAGAACAATCTGTAAATTTAACTGAAATGCTAACAGATGGTGTATTTGATAGTGATAAAACAAAATGTCCTAAAGGAAAAATATGTTCAAGTGATGATATACATTCACAAATCAAATCCTTAACAGAGGGAAAAGTAAAACAAAATAACCTAGAGGAATTTAAAAAATATATAGATTCTTCAAAAGAGTTTAAAAAGAATGCATCTGAAATTCAATATGGTTATAATCTAGACTTGCAAATTTATTCTACAAAACATAGTGATTATGTAAGAACTAATCCAAACAATTTTAGTATTTATGATCTTGCTAATGTTAAAAATGATGTCGCAACAGGAGAGTTTGCTAGTTTACTTGAAGACGATAAACCAGATCCTGTATTTACTGAAATCTTAGAAAATAAAGAAATAAGAAAAGATAGATATAAAGTTCTTGCAGGAAGATATCCTAAAAAATATAATGAATTAGTACTTATAGTAGATGAAAATGATGTTGTACCTGATTCAGTTTTATACGCTCTTGATATAAAAGATCGTAATGAATTAAAAGGTATTTTAGATAATAAAGGAAAACTAAAAAAAGAAAAATATGATTATGATGATATTTTAAATACACATTATAAATTAGTATTAAATACTGATTATTATAGAAAAGAAAATGGTATTTATAGAGATTATTCTACTAATCCTGAAGTAATGAAAGATATTGTAAATAATGGACTTGATATGGAAGTTGTAGGAATTTTACAACTTAATAAAAAGTCAACTAGTGATAGTAATGTAATTGGTTATACACATGACCTAACAGAGTATGTTATAAATAGTATAGAAAAAACTGATATTTATAAAGAACAAACAGAAAACAAGGATATAAATGTTTTAACCAGTGCTCCTTTTGATGAAACTTTTACATATGATGCTACTTGTTATGAACTTGGAATAGTAAATATTGATAAACCAAGTAAAATTAATGTATATCCAAAAGATTTTGACTCTAAAGATAATATAGTTAAATTAATCAATAAATATAATAAAAAACAAAAAAACAAAGGACATAAAGAAAACACTATTACATATACAGATTTACTTAAAACATTAATAGGTAGTATTACATCTATTGTAAATATTGTATCAATGGTATTAATAGGATTTGTTGCAATTAGTTTAATAGTATCAAGTATAATGATTGCAATTATTACTCACATAAGTGTTCTTGAAAGAACAAAAGAAATTGGTATCTTACGAGCAATTGGTGCTTCTAAGAAAGATATTAAACGTGTATTTAGAGCAGAAACTGTAATAGAAGGATTTGTTGCTGGTGCTATGGGTGTAATTATGTGTTTAGCATTCTCATTTATAATTAATAAAGTTGCTGCTCAATTTGTTGCAACAGATCATCTTGCACATTTACCATTATTAAGTGCTGTACTTCTAATTCTTTTAAGTACATTACTTACTGTAATTGCTGGAACTAGACCATCTAAGATAGCAAGTAAGAAAGATCCAGTTGAAGCTTTAAGAACAGAATAAAAAGAAAGCAGATTTCAATTTTGAAATTTGCTTTTTAATGTTATAATATTTAGTAAAGAAAAATAATAATTCGAGGAGGAAAAGTAAATTATGGATAAATTTAAAGAAATAAGACCTATTGTTCTAGGTATAGTAACAAAAGAAAATAAAATATTAGTTAGTAAAGGATATGATGAAGTAAAAGATGAAGTGTTTTATAGATGCATAGGAGGAGGTATTGAATTTTTAGAAAATAGTAAAGAAGCATTAAAAAGAGAGTTTAAAGAAGAACTTAATATAGATATTAGTGTAGGAGAATTTTTAGGTATTGCTGAAAATATATTCACTTATAATGGAAAAGATGCTCATGAATTGATATTGTTTTATAATGTTGATATAAAGAAAAAAGATTATAAAGAAATATATCATATAGTTGATGATGATTGTGAAAGTGATGCAATGTGGATAGACATAGATAAATTTATAAATAAAGAATTAAAAATATATCCAGATGAGATATTTAATTATTTAAAGTAAAATATAGAAATATAAAACTAAAATAATGAAGTAAAGCTATTAAATCAAATTAGTTATAATGTAAGCGTGATTAGTTGATGGATAATAACGAAAAAATCATCAAAAGAGATATTCAAATTATCTCAGATACTAACCTATTAATGTAATGGAAGGAGTACATAAAATGAAAAAATTTAATGAATTCTGTGAAGAATATGAAGCTTCTTTATGGCAATTATGTGCAGCAATTTGGTTTTTTGTAGAATATTTTTGCAATAGAGATGTTTGGAGCAGGAGTTTTCTGGACAGTTTTAGCAATCTTTGATATCATCCAAAAGAAACTAAGAAAAAAGAAAAAATAATATAAATTATAAATAATAAAAGTAGGTAAATATAATAGTTTAAAATACCTACTTTTAAACTTATATCAATATGGAGAAAAATATGAAAAAAACTATATTTATTATGATAACCATCACCATAATAATTTCAATTATAGGTATTTATTTAATAATATCAAAATCTAACAACAATAAAAATAATCTAAAAAACACAACTTATAATGAAACAGATGAAAATAATAAATTTAAAAGAAAAATAGATGTAATCATTAATGAAAAAAAATATACTTTGACATTAGAGAATAATGAAACAACACAAGAGCTATTCAAAACATTACCACTTGACTTTAATATGAAAGAATTAAATGGTAATGAAAAATACATTTACTTAGATAAAGAATATCCTACCAATTCATCAATCCCTAAACATATTAGAAAAGGTGATGTAATGCTATATGAAAATAATTGCTTAGTTATTTTTTATAAAAGTTTTGATACATCCTATACTTATACAAAAGTAGGACATATCGATAATTTAGAAGATTTAGATAATACAGATATAAGAGTAAAATTTAATCAAACAAAATAATAAAAAAATAATTGTAAAAAACAGTTTAAAAATAAATTGACACTAATATGTACATACTATATAATAAACATTATAAATGAAAGGAGAATATGAAAAAAAATGAAGAATGTAAAATTATTAATGTTAGGGATAGTAATGCTTAGTTGCTTTACTGTTGTTGATGTAAAAGCAAAAGGGAATACTCTTCCTGATAAAGATGAAAATGGAAAAATTAAACTAACAGATAATGTAGATTTAGAAAAAACATTTGAAATATCATCAGATGAAAATATAACAATTGACTTAGATGGACATACTATTAATTATTCTTCACCAATAAGTTCATATGCAATTAGTAACCTAGGAACAGTTAAAATAATTGATAGTAAAGGCCAAGGAAAAATAGTTTGTACTCAAACAAGAGGGTCTTGTATTAGAAATATTAAAACTATGGTAATAGATGGAGTTTCCATAGAAAGTAATTGGTTAACAGTAAAAAATGAAGAACTTGGTAATTTAACAGTTACAAATTCTAAAATCGCTGCAAAAAGAGTTGACCAGCCATCAGTTGCTATTCAAAACTGGGGAACTGCAGTAATAGATAATTGTGATGTCATAGGAGATGGAGAAGGAACAATTGCTATTTCTGATTTAAGTTATACTGAAGAAGGTGTAAAATATAGTTCAGAAATAACTGTAAAAAACTCTAGATTAAATGCTCCATATGCAGTAGATTCAAGATCCTATGATGGAGGGGAAACTACTCAAAAAATAACTTTTGAAAATATTACAGTAGAAAGTGGAAATATCCGAGTTGAAAAAGGTGCTACTTTTGTATCTGACTCAAAAGAGAATACTTTAAATGCTATAAAAAATGCTACATCTGGATCTACAATTGTTGTATCTGATGATTTTGTAGCTAGTAATTTAGATATACCAGAAGGAGTTACAGTTGAATTAGGAGAGGACAATGATACTTTAGAAAGAGTAGAAAAAGATGGAAAGGTATCATTCATAAGAAAAGAAAATAATCAAACAAATCCTATTCAACCAGAAGTTGTAGAAGAACTAGAAGTAGTAGAAAATCCAGATACATCAGATATTAATTTATATTTACTACTTAGTCTATTAATAACAAGCATATGTGGAATTACTTATTCAGTTAATAAAAAATCTATTCTATAAAATAAAGTAGATCTAAGATTATCATAGAATAACTCAAAAAGTTAGAGAGTTTTATGATAATCTTTTTTTATGTCTTGACTTCTGTATATAAACTGTATATAATTTATATATACAAAGAGGTGTACTATGGAAATAATAATTAATAATTCTAGTGAAATACCAATTTATGAACAAATAAAAAATCAAATCAAAACAAAAATTATATCTAATGAATTAAAAGCAGGAGAACTATTACCATCCATTAGAAGTTTAGCGAAAAATTTAAGATGCAGTGTCATAACGACAAAGAATGCCTATGAAGAACTTCAAAAAGAAGGATATGTAAAAACAATACCATCTAAAGGCTTTTATGTATCAGAAATAAACAAAGAACTTGTAAAAGAAGAGCAATTAAATAAAATTCAAAACTTAATTGATAATGCTATAAATGTTGCTAAAATAAATGATATTGAAAAACAAAATTTACTAGATATGATAGATATTTTATGGGAGGATAAATAAAATGGATAATATTTTAGAAGTTAATAATTTGTATAAAAAATATGATAGTTTTGAACTTAAAAATATTTCATTTTCTTTACCAAAAGGAATGATAATGGGTCTTATTGGAGAAAATGGAGCAGGTAAAACAACAACTATAAAAGCTATATTGAATATCATAAATAAATATGAAGGAGAAATTAAAATATTTAATTTAGATAATAATAAAAATGAAGATAAAATAAAAAAAGACATAGGAGTAGTATTAGATGATATGTTCTTTCCAGAAATACTTACTCCAAATGATATAAATAATTCTATGAAAAGCATTTATAAGAATTGGGATTTTAATATGTTTAATGATTATTTAAAAAAATTTTCCTTACCATCCAATAAACAAATCAAAAAACTCTCCAAAGGAATGAGAAAAAAACTAGAAATTATAACTGCTTTATCACATCATCCTAAACTTTTAATATTAGATGAAGCAACATCAAGTCTAGATCCAATTGCTAGAAGAGAAGTATTAGATATATTTCAAGAATTTATTCAAAATGAAGAATGCTCTATATTAATATCTAGCCATATCACAACAGATTTAGAACATTTTGCAGATTATATCACTTTTATAAATGATGGTAAAATACTACTATCAAAAACTTGTGATGAGTTATTAGAACAATATGGAATTGTAAAATGTACTAAAAATGAATTTAAAAAAATAGATAAAAAAGATTATCTAAAATATCAAAAAACTAAATATGAATACCAAGTATTAATAGAAAACAAAAAAGAATTTAGAAAAAAATACAACATTAATAACATAGATAGAACAACACTTGAAGATATTATGATTTTAATGATTAAGGGGGAAAAATAATGTTAGGATTAATAAAAAAAGATTTATTTATGATTAAAGATAGTATAAAATTCCTAATAATTATACTATTAATATATTCTATACTTGCTTATCAAAATAAAATAGACTTATCATTTCTATTACCATTTATAAGTGTAGTTTTAATGATGACTACATTTAATTATGATTCTTATAATAAATGGGATGCTTATGTTACTACTTTACCAATGGGAAGAAAAAATAGTGTAAAGGCAAAATACTTAGCAACACTATTTATTATTGCTATCTCAACTATAATCATAACTATTTTATCATTTGCAATAGACTATTTTCAAACAAATACAATAGACTATAAAACCATTTTAACTACAATGTTTTTATGCTTTTTTTCAACATCAATTATAGAATCTTTTATGTATCCTGTAATTTATAAATTTGGAATAGAAAAAGCTAGAATAGGAATATTTATAGTAGTATTTAGTATTGCTTTTATTGGAGAATTTGCAACTAAACATTTAAATTTTTCTTCATTTAATAAAATATATGTATTCTTAAATAACTATTGGATAGTAATACTTCCAATACTACTTATTTTAATATTATATATATCTTATAAAATATCAGAGAAAATATATTTAAAAAAAGAATTTTAAATTTTATATCAAAAGATGTATAGTAAGTGTAAAATAATATTAAAAAAAGTGTAAAGTTTCAAAAGCTAACATTTCTCTTTAAATTATTTATAGTATAATTAAAACATAATAGAAGAGGAGAAATGTATAATGAAAAGTAAAATAAAGCTAATATTGTTAATATTTATAGGAGTCTATAGCATTTCTTTTATTAATGCAAAAGCTGCAACTAGTCTGCCAGCAGACTATGAAATAGATGATTTCAAATATACAATAGAAAGTTTTGATATTAAAGTATATAAAGGTGAAGGAATTTTTTCTAATCAAGTATATAAAACTATAAATATTCCAAAAGAAAAAGTAACTATAAATCCTAAAGGAGAAAAAATAAATGTTGCAAATATGCATCCTATGACTGGAGTCAAACTTAATTTTCAATTAGAAGATGATACTATAGAAAACTTAATAAAAAAAGAAATACCAGAACCACAAGAAGAAAAAGAAGTATATTTTGCAATGCTAGAAGTTAATTATAAAATGACTAAAATACCACAAGAATATCCCCATATGATTCGTTTTAATATTCTTAATTTGTTTGCTGAATTTGGTTCAGCAGTAGATAGTGATGGTTTAGAATATAATGTAGAAGATGCAAAAGTTTCATTAAATCAATCTACATCTCAAATAATAGATATGTCCATTTATGGAAAATTAGATGGTAAAGTAATTTATGAAACAGAAAATGAAGGAACATCATTAAAAGAAATAGCAGTAGAAGATTATCTTATTTTATCAAAAACAGAAACTATAGATATTACAGATGATAACACAAAAAATACAACATATGGATTTATTATTCATGATTTTGATAATATAGAAGAAGTTTATAAAAGAATACAAGATGAAAATATAGATGATGATTGGATTAATCTTAATGAATGGACTGATAATGAAAAGAATTACCAAGATACAAAACAAATACAAACTATTAAAGTACCAAACACAGATGCAAATAATAGAAGTAAAATCTTATTTGGAATATCTGTTTTATTATTAGGTAGTTCTATAATTTTATTTGAATTAAGAAAAAAATATAATAAGTAGAGAAATATTTTATGAAAAAAAGTTAAGTAAATCAAAAATAATTTACTGTATCTTTACAAGATTTATATAAACAATAAATAAAAGAATTATTTTAAATTACTATAATATACTTAAATAGGTGGTAAAGTGAAAAAAATAATTCTTTTTTTAATGCTTATAAATATAATATTAATTCCCATAAATGTAAAAGCCGCTAGTAGCCAGGCAGTAGTAGATATAGATAGTGGAAGAACCTTAGTATGTGATAATTGTCATGAAAAAAGATTAATTGCCTCCATTACTAAAATAATGACTGCAGTAATTGCCCTAGAGAACAAAGATCCTAAAGATATAGTAACTGCTAAAGAAGAAATATTAAAAATGTATGGATCTAATATTTATATTGAATATAATGAAAAAATGTCTTTAAAAGACTTACTTTATGGACTTATTCTTAGAAGTGGAAATGATGCTGCTGTAGTAATTGCTAATTATGTATCAGAAGATGAAGAAGAGTTTGTAAAACTTATGAATAAAAAAGCAAAAGACATAGGAATGGAAGATACTATTTTTAAAAATTCTCATGGACTAGATGAAGAAACACAAAACTATTCAACTGCCTATGATATGGCTTTACTTTCAAGATATGCTTATAAAAAATTTAAACTTTATAGAAAAATAAGTAAAACTAAAAAATACGAGACAAATACCAAAAACAAAAGTTATATTTGGTATAACAGAAATGATTTCCTAAAAAGTTATAAATATGCAACAGGAGGTAAAACAGGATATACACCAAAAGCAGGAAAGACATTAGTAACCACAGCCCAAAAAGATAATTTTAATATTACTACTGTATCTTTAAATGATTCTAATATGTATGAAAATCATGAAAACTTAGATAATAATATTTTTAACAAATTTCAAAATTACAAGATAATAGATAAAGATACTTTAAAACTAAATGATACTTTTTATAAAGATAGTTTATATGTCAAAACGAATTTTTCATATCCTCTAACAAAAGAAGAGACAAATAAATTAAAAACTATTCTAAAAGTAGAAAAGTTAAAAAACTATAAAGACGATGATAAAGTAGGGGTATATGAAATATATTTACAAGATAAACTTTTAAAAAGAATAGATGTTTATGTAAAAATAAAAAAGAAAAAATCCTTTTTTGAAAGATTATTTTCTTCTTAATCTAAAAAAGTTAATACTAGGTCTAGCACCTAATCTAAAATTAAAATCACTACAGCCAATTCCACTAGAAACATAAAGTTTTGAATTATCAAGTTTATAAAATTCATCAGGATATTTTTTAGCACCCTCTTTTCTAATAAAAGGTTCTATCTTAGGAATTCTTACTTGACCATTATGAGAATGCCCTGCAAGAATCAAATCTGATCTATGAGATTCTAATATATCATCAGCACTATCTGGTTCGTGTACTAAAGTAATAGTAAAATCTTTTGGATTAGTATTAGTAAAAGCAGCCTCTACATTTTGATTTATTTCTTTAGAAGAAAGTCCAACTATTGTCATAGTAGAATTATCACTAGAATAAATAACATCAGAAGAATTATCTAAAACATTAAAATTACATTGATTTAGAATAGACAAGAAATCATCATCATCTTCCTCTCCAGATACAGCATATTTTCCCATACTAGCATTCAACTTTCCAAGAACAGAAGTAAGCTGTTCTTGTTTTTTTAAAGAAAGTTTATAATTCTCATCAATTAAATCACCAGTAAAAACAATAATATCAGGTTTTCTTAAATTAATAATTTTAACTAAATTTTTAACTTCATCCAAGAAAATAGTACTACCATAATGTAAATCAGAAAATTGCACTACTTTAAGTCCACTAAAATCTTCAGAAATATCACTAGAATAGATTGCTTCCTCTTTTACAATTATTCCTAAAGTAGAAATATATTTAGTATATAAGACATTTAATAAAATAATCAAAAGAACAATAATTGTAATTTTTAAAAAGAGAATAAAGCCTTTTTTTATAGTTTCATTTCTTTCAATAGACTCTAAATGTTCTTGTTTATCTTTATTTTTTTCTTCTCTAGAACTCATAAACATCCCTCTATAATAATTCTATCATATTTTTAAAATTTTAGTTTACTTAATTTCATTTTTTTGATATACTAATATGTAAAGAACTGAGGTGTAATGTATGACAAAGAAGAAGCAAAAGCAACTAGAAGAACCATTTTGGATATATCTTTTCTTTTTAACTTCACTTGCTATTTTCTCAAGTGTACTAAGAGGAATAAAATTCGACCTTGATTTATATTCGATAAGTGTAAGTGTTTTTGCTTATCCTATGATATTTTACATTTCAAATATAATAACTAGAAAATATGGATACAACAAATCATTAGAAGCAATATTTATATCAGCTACAATAATGATTTTATTTATGCTTATATCAGGAGTTTTATTTAATAAAGATATAAATACATTAACTTATTTAGGATTATTTACTAGTTATTTAATCAGTAGTTTTCTTAATTTAGTAATTTATTATTTCTTATTTATGAATACTACATTACCAAAAATCACTTTATTTACAAATTATTTATTTGCAATAATAGTAAGTGAAATGATTTACTTAGTTTTAACATTAAATGGAGTTTTAGCAAACGATTTTTGGATGGTATTATTACTAGAAGTTGGAATCCAATCAATTTTTGCATTTGTTTTTACTATTTATGAACAAAAAAATTATATTCTTAAAAGAATATAATTTTTATTGTGGATAAAAAAGTTTTACACAAGAAAAGAAAGGAAGATGATTATGTGTGGATTTAAAATGAGAATTTATAAATATGATAAAAAGGGATTATTAGAACAAATAAAACAAGCATTAACAACAGGAGGAGATATAGAAATAAACTTTTATAATCAACATTTTGAATATAATGGTGAAAGTTTAGAAGAAATGGAAAAAATATTTGATAGATGGCATGAAAACGAAGTTCTATATAAAATGCAATATGACTCTATGAAAATAAAAGAGTCAATAAAATTAATGAATGAATTAACAGAAGAATTTATCTCAAAAGAAGAACAAAGTAATGAAGAGGTTTTAGAGTTTTTATATCGAATAAATAAAATAAAAGATAAATATAGAAAGACATATCCAGGTTCAATAAAACCAGATACAAATGCCATTGCAACTAAATTAAGAGAATTAGGATATACATCTATTTATGATAATACAGAATTAAAAAGTTATAATGGTGATTTTGAAGTTATGACTTATATAAGTGATGATAAAGATAATATAGAAAATATATTAATAAGTGAATCTATGGAAAACATCTCACGTAGATTATTTGATCCAAAAGTAGGCAAAGGAATAACAGCATATCATAATAGATATCAAACTGCTAGAGCAAAATCAAAAGCCAAAATAAAAGATTAATAAATAATATATAAAAAGTCTAAATAAGCTTATCCTATTGATTCTTGTTTTGATTGTAAAAAGAATAATGATATTTAAAATTTAATATACATTTTTTCTTGTTTAAGATATAATTAAAATAGTTATAAAAAGAATAGATTATATAACAAATTTAGTAGAAGGGGTATAAAAAGTAATGATATCAAATATAAATAAAAATAAGAAGAGTATAATAATTATAATAGTACTTTTATTACTATATATTATAATGCTAAGTACATATGCTTTTTTAATTTATAAAAATAATATTAATTTAACAAAAACTAAAAAAATAGAAGAGAAGAAAAAGAAAGTAAAAATTAAATTGAGTAAATGTTTAAATACTGATGAATTCCAATATAGCAACTTTACTGAAAAGCAAGGAGATTATGGTTTAACTATAAAAATAAATGAAGATAGGAAAAGTGCCATTTTAAATGTCGATTGGAAAAAATTCAAAAGTAAAGATACTGGAATTAACAAAAACTATAGCACAAAGGATAATGAAAATATTTTAATAGATGGATTTTCTAAAAAAATAAAAAAATCATTTATTGGAGATTATGGCTATGCAGTAAGAACAATACTTTTCTTCATAATGGAAGATAATAGTATTGAATATGTTGAATTATTTAATTTCAACAAATCAGAGTATGAACTTAATGTTGATGATAAAAATACTGCCTCAGTTCAAAAAATAGATGAAATAGAAGATATTTATAAAATATATAATGCAAAAGTCTCTCCTACAAGATTAGGAGAAAAGAAAGTAGTTGGAGCAAAAAAAGATGGAACATTTTATGATTTGTCATTAGCAATCAATCAAATGGAAGAAAAAAAGTTAAAAGAAGAATTAATTCCATTAGATTCTAATAAATGTATAAATACACCAAATGCAATTTTTGGAGGATATAAAGAAATAGAAACAAAAGAAGAAGGATTAGATATTCAAATCAGTGAAGATAAAATGCATGCCGTCTTAAATATCGATTGGGATAAATTTATGAGCATATTAAATATAAATAATTATGAAAATGCCAGAAGAATTGATGTATTAGGTTTTCAAAAAAAGATTAAGAGTGGTTATAGAGGAATATTTGGACATGAAGGTGGAGGAAACATACTTTTTCTAATGGAAGATGGTAGTGTTGAATATATAGATTTATTTGATATTATTGAAAAAGATCATATTTCAACAAATACTATAACAACAAAACAAATTCCAAATGTAACAGATATTGAAGAGTTTCACAGAACTTCTTTCTATTTTGAAAACGGAGGAGGAGGCGCTACTACAATTGCTATGAAAAAAGATAAAACGTTTTATGATTTAAGTTCATTGATTAATTAAAAAAAAACAAATAAGTAATTGTATTTACCTATCTGTCAATAATATAAGTTAAGTATATTATTTATTACTTAACTTTTTAAATTGCCAAAAGCATTGTAAAACCATTATGTAACATATGTATAAATATAGGAGTAGATACAGTATCAGTTTTCAAACATATTAATGCATAACAAATACCCATACATGAATAAGGTATAATATATAAAAATTCAGTTAAAGAAGAAAAAGAAAATATTATATGTAAAAATCCAAAAATAATACCAGATGATAAAATATAAAGCAATTTATTTTTTATTAGTAATTTAAAATTAAATCTAAAAGTAATCTCTTCAATAAAAGGTGCTAAAAAAGTAGAATCTATAAACATTGCATAAGGTGCTAATGCTGTCATTTCTCTAATTAATGCCTCATTAGTTGAACCATTAACTTTAAAAAATATCCCAATCAAAATATTACTTGCAATCATTCCGAATAACCCAATAAACCAATATCTAATACCTATATCAAAATTAATCATAAAATTATTTTTAAACTTAGAAAAATCTTCTTTTAATTCTTTTCTAAAAAGTAAAAAAAGTAATAAACATTCTATAAAACTAGAAAACATAATTAATAAAGCATCAGTTGTAGGTGATGGTTTGTTTAACTTAAATAAACATATCGGAATATATTGTAGATACTTACCATAAAAAAATATTAGAAAACAAATGATTACTTTAAAAATATTATTCTTCATTTCTATCACCAATAAAATTATACCATTAATTATTACTTTTTAATATTAATATTTGAGAAATTTACAAAAGTATGTTATAATCATAAACATGAAAGGAGTGGGAAAAATATACCCGCTCTTTGTTTTGTAAATGGAGGTATCATGAAAGAGAGTGTTAAAAAGATACTAGATCCACAAATAAGTAAATTTTCTTGCTTTATAGATGATGTTTATATAGAAAAAAAAGAAAATAGACCTATTTTAAATATAGTAGTGGATAGTGATAATGTAATTGATTTAGATTTAATTACTGAAGTATCTCGTGTAATTAATGAAAGACTAGATAAAGAAAATATAATTGAAGAAGATTTTGACGAATTAGATATTTATTCAAAAAGTAAAGGAGAGGATATAAATGAATAGTAAAGAATTCTTAAGTGCAGTAGATAATATTGTCAAAGAAAAAAATATTAATCCTGAAGTAGTATTTGATGCAATGGAACTTGCTCTTACTTCAGCATACAAGAAAAATTTTAAATCAAAAACAAACGTAAAAGTATTTATTAATCGTGATACAGGAGATATTAAAGTATATTCTTATTTAACAGTAGTACCTGATGATATTTTAGAAGAATATCCAGAAGAAAAAGAATATGATGAAGAAGGCAATGAAATAAAACCAGAAATATTTGATCCTGAAACACAAATAAAACTAAGTGATGCAAGAAAGAATGATAAATCACTAAATGTAGGAGATACAATAGATACAGAAGTAACTCCAAATGACTTTGGAAGAGTAGCTGCATCAACTGCTAAACAAGTAATTATTCAAAAAGTAAGAGAAGCAGAAAGAAATAGTATCTTAGAAGACTTTGGAGATAAACAAGATGAATTATTAATAGGTACAGTTGCCCTAGAAGATACAGATAATTATTTTATAGATTTAGGAAGAACAAATGGAATACTTCCTAAAAAAGATATAATACCTGGTGAAAAAATAGAAATGGGTAGTCAAATAAAAGTATATGTAAGTAAAGTAGATAATAATGGAAAAACCTTACTTGTACTTTTAAGTAGAAGTCATTATAACTTTGTTAAAAGATTATTTGAACTAGAAATACCAGAACTTAGTGATGGAACAATACTTCTACATAGTGTTGCTAGAATTCCAGGAGTAAGAAGTAAAGTTGCTATAGAGTCAACTAATAATAACGTAGATCCAGTAGGAGCATGCATTGGAGAAAAAGGAAGTAGAATAGGAAGAATTATAGAAGAATTACATGGAGAAAAAATTGATATTGTAAGATATGATAGTGATCCAGCAAGATTCATAGAAAATGCTTTATCTCCTGCAAAAGACTTAACAGTAATGATACTTGATGAGAAAAAGAAAGAAGCACTAGTAATAGCTGATGGAGATAACTTCTCACTTGCAATTGGAAAAGGTGGACAAAATGCTCGTCTTGCAAGTCGTCTAACAAAATATAAAATAGATATAAAAACGCCAGAACAAGCAAGAGAAGATGGAATTAATATAGTAGATAGAGATTAAGGAGGTATTATGAAACAAAGAAAAATACCTATGCGTACTTGCGCAGTAACAAGAGAAAAACTAGAAAAAAAAGAACTACTTAGAATAGTAAGAAATAAAGAATTAGGTGTAAAAGTAGATGAGACAGGAAAACTAAATGGTAGAGGAGTCTACATAAAAAAAGATATAGAAGTTCTAAAAAAAGCTAAAAAGAATAAAATATTAGATAAAAGATTAGAAGTAGAAATACCAGAGGAAGTGTATGAAGAAATAGAAAAAATTATAAATAATTAAAGTGAGGTGAAAGACTATGATGAATATCAAAGAATATGCAGAAGATGTAAATAAAACACCAGAAGAAATAATGAAGTTATGTGAAAAAATAGGTATTAAATTTCAAGATGAAGAAACACAACTTGAAGAAGAGGATATAATTTTGCTAGATAATGAAATTCAAGATGGTGAGGATTATGTTGAAGACAAGGAAGAACAAGTAGAAAGTGATGATATTTATGATGATGAAACTTTCGAAAAAGTAATGACTCTAGCAGAATCAACTAACATAGACTTAGATAATACCAAAAATGAAGAAAAATTTACTAAAAGAAATAAAAAGAATAAAGAAAACAAAGAAGACTTCAAAAAACAAAGAAAAAAGATTTACAAACAAAAACAAAAATTACAAAGTAATGAGACAAAACCAGTTGATAATGTAATTATTTATGAACATGGAATGACTGTTCAGTCTCTTGCAGAAAAATTAGGAATAGCCGCAACAGAAATAATAAAAAAACTAATGTCTCTTGGAGTAATGACTAGTCTTAATCAAAGTCTAGATTATGATACAGCAGAAATCTTAGTTGCAGATTATGATAAAACTTTAAAAAGAGAAGAAACAGCTGATATATCTAACTTTGAAAACTTAGAAATAGAAGATAGTGAAGAAGATCTAATAGAAAGACCTCCAGTTGTTACTATTATGGGACATGTAGATCATGGAAAAACAACTTTACTTGACTATATTAGAAAAACAAATATAGTAGGAAAAGAAGCAGGAGGAATAACACAAGCCATAGGTGCTTATAAAGTAAAATGGAATAATAAAGAAATAACATTTTTAGATACTCCAGGACATGAAGCATTTACAGAAATGAGAGCACGTGGAGCAAGTGTTACTGATATAGTAATTATTATAGTTGCCGCAGATGATGGAGTTATGCCTCAAACAAAAGAAGCAATAGATCATGCTAAAGCTGCTAATGTTCCTATAATAGTTGCAATTAACAAAATAGATAAAGAAAATGCCAATGTTGATAGAGTTATGAGTGAACTTGTAGAAAACGGACTTACTCCAGAAGAATGGGGTGGAGACGTTATGGTAAATAAAATATCTGCTAGAAGTGGAGAAGGAGTAGATAAACTACTTGAAAATATTTTACTAATTGCTGAATTAAATGAATATAAAGCTAATCCTAATCGTTATGCAACAGGAGTAGTAATAGAAAGTAGTAAAGATAAACATGTAGGAAGTAAAGTTACAATACTTATTCAAAATGGAACACTTCGTTTAAGTGATCCAATAGTAGTTGGTACAGGTTTTGGAAAAGTTAGAACACTAACTAATGACTTAGGACGTGATATAGTAGAAGCCTCTCCATCAACACCAGTAGAAATAACAGGAATAAGCTCTCTACCTTCAGCAGGAGATAAATTCATGGCTTTTGAGACAGAAAAACAAGCAAAACAAATAGCCTTAGAACGTCAAGCAAGAGCTAAAGAAAAAGATAGTAATAGAAGTGGAATGTCTTTAGATGATTTATTTAGTCAAATACAAGAAGGTATAAAACAAATTAACATAGTTCTAAAAGCCGATGTTAATGGAAGTCTAGAAGCAGTTAAAAACTCACTTGAAAAAATAGAAGTAGAAGGAGTAAGAATAACAGTAGTAAGAGCAGGAGTAGGTGCTATTACTCAATCAGACTTAGTACTCGCAGAAGCAAGTAATGCTATAATTATAGGATTTAATGTTAGAGCAAATGCAACATTAATGGAAGAAGCTAAAAATAGAAATATCGAAATAAGAACATATGATATTATCTATAAAGTAGTAGAAGAAATGGAAAGTGCTATGAAAGGTATGCTTGATCCAGAATACGAAGAAGTTGTAATTGGAACAGCAGAAATAAGACAAATGTTTAAATTCTCAAAAGTAGGTCTTATTGCAGGATGCCACGTATTAACTGGAAAAGTAACAAACAATGCTAAAGCAAGAATAATAAGAGATGATGTAGTAGTTTATAATGGAAAAGTTAAAACACTACAACATGAAAAAGATCAAGTAAAAGAAGTTAAAAAAGGTATGGATTGTGGAATTACTCTAGATGCTTGTCAAGATTATAAAGAAAAGGATATTATAGAACTTTACGAATTAGTAGAAGTTAAAAGATAATGAATAATATAAAAATAGAAAGATATAATCATACATTTATAAGAGAAATAAGTATGATTATAGAAAAAGAAATAAAAAATGAACTTTTAAAATTTGTAACTATTACAGATGTAGATATTACAAACGATTTAAGTTATGCTAAAGTATATTTTAGAGTGTTAGATGATTCCAAAAAAGAAGAAACTATAAAAGCATTAAAAAAAGCATCTTCCTTTATAAGAAAATGTTTAAGTGAAAGAGTAGATATTCGTCATACTCCAGAATTAAAATTTTTATATGATGAATCTATTGAATATGGAGAAAACATAGAACATATAATAGAAAATATAAACAAAAAAAGTTAAAATTAATTAACTTTTTTTCTTTTGGTCTAATGAACTAAAATAAGCATTAATATTAGGGAAAACCTCATGATCATCTTTACTTTTAACTTTAACTACATCTATATAAGTATCATTATAAACAGAGTTAATATCATCTCTAATTTTAGATAATTCTTCTTTTTGAAAATCATTAATAACATTTGGAACAAATATCATACCAGTTCTATCCGCAACTATAAATACAATAGTATTCTTATTAGTATATAAATCAAAAGAAGAACTACCAGTAGTCTCAATAATACCTTCTTCATGAGACATATAAGTAAGAGATTTTTCAATTCTTTCATTTTCATTAATTAATATAAATCCACTATTATAACTAGATGGAGCATAACCAACATTAATATACCTTTCTTGTAAAGAACACTTAAGATCAAAATCTCTATAATGGAAAAATATATTTTTATAATAATCATTTAGCATATCAAGTTTCTCTCTACAAATATTTCCAATAAACTCTTCTACAAAATTATTTCTAATTTTAAACATAGATTCATAATTACCATCTTCTAAATAATTAAAACATTTAAAAGTATAATTTTTTTCATTTTTTATAGAAGATAAAGTAGATACTAAAGAATCTTTATCTTCATTAGAAATATTTGCATTAATACATGTAGTTAGATTTTTATCATCTCCAACAATAAGAGAGTATCCTTTATCTAAATATTTCTTAGTTAAAGGACTTCTAGCATAATTTATCATTTCTTCAATATCATCTTCTAATTTAATGTGATTAACATTACCATCTTTAATAGTCCAAATATTATTCATAATATCACCTCTAATGGTTACATATTATATCATAAATGTTATAAAAAATAAATAAAAAAGTGTAAACTCAATGTAAAGCTATATATACATATAAAATGTATTTACAAAAAATACCAATGTCATAAATTGGAAAATAAAAAGCGTTCAAAAATATGGACGTTTTTTTTTTTTTTTT
>CANQHJ010000003.1 GCA_947623665.1 uncultured Bacilli bacterium | reverse complement strand
ATTTATTAAAAAAGTATCAAAGATTTCAATTAAGATAAAAATTAATTAAAATTCTTCGTAAAAAACCGAAACTCAAAAAATTTCATAATTTACAATTCTTGATTTTTGTTATATAATCAAAATGAGAGGATGAAAAAAGATATGAAAAGGTTATTTGCATTTTTTTTATTACTTCTAGGTGTTGGCATGTTAGTAAGTGGTATTTATTATAAAGAAGTTTTAAGTTATTTGGGCATTAACATAGAGTCTAAGGAAGAAAGAGAGTTTCCTGAATCTATTTTGTGTGTTCGTAAAAAGAAAAATTTAGAAGCAGAACTTTCTGTTGAAGAAACAAGTAGAATGTTTTTTACAGAAAAAGGACTTTTAACAAAAATAGAAGATACTTCTAAAATAAATCCAATTGATAATAGTGAAGAAAGTATGCAAAAATTAAATAGATATTATGCTAGTATGGAAAAAGTTATAAATAATTTTAAAAGCTATAATGGTCTAACAGAACATCACAGTTTGGAAAGCAACAGTATAAATTATAACATTAAAATAGATTTAAAAAAATTTAAAAAGAAAAAAGCAGTTGATAAAATATCACAACAAAAAGTAGAAGAACAGACTACTGATACAATTACAACAGATGAAGATGGTAATGCTACAGTAGATTTTATAAGTGTTACAAAAAATGCAGAATTGAAGTTTACCTATAAAGAAACATACCAAAGCGTAAAAGAATTAAGAGAAAAAGAAGGTTTTAATTGTACAACGAATTGACAATTTAATATAATATACTAGAAAGAAGGCTAAATATGAAATATTACTGTTTAGGAATTAAAGGGACTGGTATGAGTACATTAGCTCAAATTTTATATGATTTAGGTAATGAAGTAAGTGGATATGATGATGCTGTAAAACATAAATTTACAGAAGAAGGATTAGAGAAAAGAAATATAAAAATATATTATGATGACTCTTATGAAATAGATAGTGATACTATAGTTACTTATTCAGTTGCTCTAAATAATAATCATCCTGAATTACAAAGAGCAAAAAAACAAAATGCAACCATAAAAGCATACAGTGAAGTGGTTGCTGAAATAATTGATATGTTTAATACAATTTCAGTTGCTGGAACTCATGGTAAAACAACCACATCATCCCTTATAAAACATATACTTGCAAATACTGTTGGATGTAATTACTTTATAGGAGCAGGAGATGGATACGCAACAAGAGCAAACGATTACTTTGTAATTGAAAGTGATGAATTTAATAGACACTTTTTAGCTTATAGACCAGAATATTCTGTTATAACTAACATAGAAAGAGAACATTTAGATGTATATAAAGATATAGATGACATAAGAGACGCTTTTGAAGAGTTTGCCAATAATACAAAGAACAAAATAATTGCTTGTGGTGATGTAGAAGAAGTTCGTAAAATAAATTATAAAACACCAGTTATTTTCTATGGCTTTAACGAAGATAATGATGTAGTAATAAAAAATGTAAAGTTAGAAGATAATGGAGAATCATTTGATATTTATATGAATGGTAAATTACTTGATCGTTTTGAAGTACCACTATTTGGAGATCATATGGTATTAAACACAACTGCCGCTATTATTGCTACATATCTTCAAAAAATCGAAATAAAAGAAATTAAGAGATTACTCTTATCATTTGAAAATGCTAAACGTCGTTTTGCAGAAACTTTTATAAATAATTGTGTAATTATCGATGATTATGCTCATCATCCAACAGAAATAAAAGTAACACTAGAAGCTATAAAACAAAAATATAAAAATAAAAGATTAGTAGTTATCTTTAGACCAAATACATATTCAAGAACAAAAGATTTTACAAAAGAATTCGCAGATAGTCTTAAAATAGCAGATAAAGCTTACTTAACAGAAATAGTTTGTAATAGAGAGTCTGCTGATGATTATCCGAATGTATCATCTTCTATGATTACAGCTCTAATAGATAATGCAGAAATAATAAGTGCCGATGAAATGTATAAATTAAAAGATGAAAAAGACTCCGTTGTTTGTTTTATGGGATGTACCTATGTAAAAGATTTAATAGATGCTTTTAAAAAAGTTATATCAGAAGATTAAGTGTCATCAGACACTTTTTTTTTAGATATTTATATGATATAATTTTTGTTAAGAAATAAAAGAAAGGTTGATAAAAATGAGGAAAACATTTGTGTTTGGGCATAGAAAACCTGACACTGATGCTTTAGCGGCTAGTATCTCAATGGCATATTTAAAAAATCAATTAGGAGAAGCATGTGAAGCAAGAAGTTTAGGTGATATAAATAAAGAGACAGCATACGCTCTAAAATATTTTAATGTAACAGAACCAAAATACTTAAATGACGTAAAACTACAAATTAGAGATATAGAATACCACAAAGGATTTATGGTAAAACATACAGATACTATTTTTAATGCATATCAAATAATGTTAAAAGAAGGGCTTACAGGTCTTCCTGTTGTAAAAGATGATGGAACATTAGTAGGAATAATTACAGTTAAAGATTTATCATATACTTTTATTAGTGAGACAGTAAGAAGACTTCATTCATCATATGATAATTTGTTAAAAGTATTAAAAGGAGAGGCTTTAGTTCGTTATGATAACGAATTAGAAGCAGATATTTTAGTTGCAGCTTATCGTAGTAGAACATTTATAGAAAAAGTAAAACTACATCCAGAAATGGCCTTAATAGTAGGAGATAGACACAGCATTATTGAATATGCAATAGAATCTAAAGTAAAACTTTTAATAATATCAGGAGACTGTGAAATAAAACCACATTATTTAAGACTTGCTGAAGAAAATAAAGTAAACATTATAAGATCATCTTATGATACATTTCATATTACCAAATTAATAAGTCTTGCTAATTATATATTTACAATGATAAGAATATATGACCCAATAAAATTTGAAGATATGTCATATGTTTCAGAAGTAATGGAGTTAAATCCTAAAAATCGTCATACTAACTATCCAATAGTTGATAAAAATAATAAATGTTTAGGACTTTTAAAAACAACAGATTTAGCAGATAAAAAACCAAAAAAAGTAATTTTAGTAGATCATAATGAAATGGCTCAAAGTGCAACAGGAATAGAAGAAGCAGAAATAGTAGAAATAATAGATCATCATAACTTAGGAAGTATCACTACAACTGTTCCAGTTGATTTTAGAAATATGGCAGTAGGTAGTACAAATACAATTATTTATTATTTATATCAAGAAAAAAATATAGCAATCCCTAAGGAAATTGCTGGAATGATGCTATCAGGAATATTATCAGATACACTTATATTAAGTAGTCCAACAGCAACAACTAGAGATAAAGTAGCAGTAGATGCATTATCACAAATTGCTGAAGTGGATTATCATAAATATGGTATGGATTTATTAAAAGCAGGTACATCTCTTAAAGGAATGACAAAAGAAGATGTATTATATAATGACTTTAAAGTATATACTGTTAATGACAAAACATTTGCAGTAGGACAATTCTTTACAATGAACTTTAAAGATATAGAAAGAGAACTAGATGAATATGTTAAAGTTTTAGATGATGTATATGAAAGAGAAAATTATGAACTAGTAGTTCTTTATGTTACAGATTTTATAAAAAAAGGATCATATATAATCTATAATAGTGCATCTCGTCCAGGTTTAGAAGCAGTTTATGGAATAGATAATTTAGATGAAGGACACTTTTTTGAAGGTTGCGTTTCACGTAAACGCCATGTAGTTCCACTATTAATGGAATTATTCGATAATTAGAAGGAGAGTATTATGAAAAAAAATATTATTTTAGCTATAAAAGGTTTTATTATGGGTATTGCCAATATTATTCCAGGAGTAAGTGGAGGAACACTTGCTCTTACTCTTGGTATTTATGAAGAATTTATTGGTGCTATAAGTCATTTCTTTTCTAAATTAAAAGAAAATATAAAATTCTTATTACCAATATTTATTGGAATGGGACTTTCTATTATTACAATGAGTAATGTAATAGATTCTAGTTTTAAACATTATCCTATACCAACTACTTTATTTTTTGTAGGACTAGTAGTAGGAGGTATTCCTATGTTACTTAGAAAAGTAAAAGGCACAAAAGAAGTAAAACAACCATCAAGTTATATAATTGCTCTTTTAACTTTTTTACTAGTAATGATACTAGCTTTCTCAGAAGAAATATTTGGTAAGGGACTTGCTAATGCAAATTTTGCAAATTTAAGTGTAATAGGGTATACAACATTATTTTTAGTAGGAGTAATAGCAGCCGCTACTATGATAATACCAGGAGTATCAGGTTCTTTAGTATTAATGCTTTTAGGTTATTACTTCCCAGTAGTAGGAATTATAAAAGAACTTACACATTTTAAAAATATTGTACCAAATATTATAGTTGCAGGAGTATTTGGAGTAGGAGTACTAGTAGGTATTGTTTTAGTTGCTAAATTAATAGAATTCTTACTTAAAAAATTTGAACATAAAACATACTTTGGAGTATTAGGATTTATCATTGCATCAGTAATTGCTATACCAGTATCTGTATATCATGAAGTAAGTTCTATAAATTTTGATATAATTCAAATAATTATAGGAATAGTCTTCTTAGGACTTGGTCTTGTAGTTGGTTACAAATTAGGAGATGAATAATATGGGCTTTTTTGATATATTCATATTAGGTGTTATTCAAGGAATTGCAGAATTTCTTCCAATCTCATCTAGTGCACATTTAATAATTTTTAGAGACTTATTTGGTATAGCTAGAAATATGCCAAAAGAATTAGATTTAACTTTTGATATAGCACTACACCTCGGAACACTTCTTGCCATATTAGTATTTTTCTATAAAGACTTTTTAAATATGATTATAAAAGGATTTACTAAAGGAGTAAAAGATAAAGACGGGAAAATACTTTGGTATCTAGTAGTTGCAACTATCCCTGCTGCAATAGTTGGAGTATTATTTGAAGATGTAATAGAAAACTTTGTTAGAACAAATTACTTCTTAATTGCTACAGCATTAATAATAATGGGTGTAATTATTTATTTAGTAGATAAAAATTGCAAACAAACAAAAAAAATAGATAATATAACATTAAAAGAGGCTTTCTTAATTGGTTGTAGTCAAGTTTTTGCACTCATACCAGGATTCTCAAGAAGTGGTACAACAATTGCAGCTGCTAGAGGATTAAAAATAGATAGAACATCTGCTGCAAAATTCTCATTCTTCTTATCCGCACCCGTAGTAGCAGGAGCAGTATGTTTAGAACTCATAAAAAAAGATACTTGGATTTTAATAGGAAGTAATTTATCTATATTTTTACTTGGAATAACAGTATCATTTATAACTGGACTTATCTGTATTAAATATTTATTAAAATACTTAAAAAAACACGATTTCAAAGTATTTATGTGGTATAGAATAATACTTGCTATTATAGTTATTATAGTTGCTTTGATTAAATAAAATTAACATCTTATTAACAAAAACTATGTTATAATGTATCTATCAAGGAAACTTGAATAAAATAAAAAGGAACACTTAATAATGATCATGTTGAGTGTTGCCGTAATTTTTGGCATCCACCTAAATCATTGCTGAGTTAGGTGGAATCTTTTATTTTAAAACTATAAATAGTAATAATAAAAGGAAGATGATTATTACTAAATATAATCAGAAAGAAGAAATGATTTTCTTTCTTTTTTCTTTTATGCTATAATAAAGACATTAAAGGAGGTCATAATATGATTGCAATTAAAAATAATGATAATCCAATTCAAAATCAAAAAATAATAGACCAAATAAGATGTCTTGGAATAGATACAATTAATGAAGCAAAAAGTGGACATCCAGGTATAGTATTAAGTGCCGCACCACTTATTTATATGCTTTATGCTAAACACATGAGAATATCTCCATCACATCCTGACTTTTTTAATCGTGATAGATTTGTAATGTCTGCTGGACATGGTTCTGCACTTTTATATGCAACACTACATATGGCAGGATATGATATTGAAATAGAAGACTTAAAACAATTTAGAAAAATAAATTCTATTACTCCAGGTCATCCTGAATACAAAGTAACCCCAGGAGTTGATATGACAACTGGACCACTAGGACAAGGAATAGCATCCGCTGTAGGAATGGCTATAGGAGAAGCACATTTAGAAAGTATATTTAATAAAGAAGAAAAGATAATTGACTTTAATACTTATGTCTTATGTGGAGATGGAGACTTAATGGAAGGTATAAGTTATGAAGCATTATCTCTTGCTGGAACATTAAAGTTAAATAAGTTAATAGTCTTATATGATTCAAACGATATATGCTTAGATGGAAAAATAAATAAAACATTCAATGATAATATAAAAATGCGTTTTGAATCAATGGGATGGAACTATAAATATGTAATAGTGATAATAGCCTAGATGAAATAGATAAAGCCCTAACAGAAGCAAAATCATCTGATAAGCCAACTATAATAGAAGTAAAAACAGTACTTGGTAAATACTCAAAACTTCAAGCAACTAATGAAGTACATGGAAAACCACTTGATAAAGAAGATATTTCTATGATAAAAAAGAAATTAGGTTTTAGAGATATTCCTTTCTTAGTAACAAGTGATACCATGGAAGACTTTCAATATTTAATAGGAGAACGTTGTAAGGGAATAGTAGATGAATTTAATCAAAAAATAGAAAATCTAGAAGAAGATACAAAAGAAAAAATACAACATTTTATTAATCAAGATTATTATGTAGATATTAATACATTAGAGTATGATATACCAGAAGATAAAAGTGAACTTCTAAGAGATAGTGCAGGAAAAATACTATCATCACTTGCAATAAAAAATGATACTCTTTTTGGAGGAAGTGCTGATCTTTTTGGAGCATGCAAAAACTATGTAAAAGATGGAGGAGATTTCTCTTACGATAATTATAAAGGTAAAAACATTTACTTTGGTGTAAGAGAACACGCAATGGCTGCAATATTGAATGGACTTGCTTTAGTAGGGTTTAGACCATATGGTTCAACATTCCTAAGTTTTAGTGATTATCTAAAACCTTCACTAAGACTGAGTGCTATGATGTCTCTTCCCGTAACTTATATATTTACACACGATTCAATTACAGTAGGAGAAGATGGACCAACTCATGAGCCAATTGAACAACTTGCAAGCCTCAGACTTATTCCTAATGTAGATGTTTATCGTCCTGCAGATGCTAATGAAGTAATAGGAGTATTTAAAGAAATATTTAAAAGTAAAAATCCATCAGTAATTTCAATTACTCGTAATAAAACCAATATATTAGATTCAACTCAAATAAATGAAGTTAAAAATGGAGCTTATATAGTTGTAGATTATAATGAATTACTAGATGGAATAATTCTTTCAACTGGAGAAGAGTTACATAGTGCAATTGAACTTTCTAAAAGATTACTTAATAAGGGATTGCATGTTAGAGTAGTAAGTGTTCCTTGTATTAAAAAATTTCTAAATCAAGAAAAAGAATATCAAGAAAAAGTATTACCGATTGGAGTATTAAAAATAGCCCTAGAAGCAGGTAGTTCTTATTCATGGAATAAACTTATTTTCCAAGATAAATTTATCTTATCAATAGATGAATTTGGAAAGAGTGGAAATAGTCTTGATGTAAAAAAAGAATTTTCATTTGACTTAGATTCTCTAGAAAAAAGAATAGAAAATTTATTAAAGTAAAAAATTCGACAAAATAAAACTTTCATATTTGTTATTCTATATTTGGTGATAATATGAGAGTTTTTTATATTTTTAACATAAAAGAAGAATTTGTAAGTTTATATAAAGATAGTCCTTTTAATCTTTATAATATTTTAAAACAATTATATTTTTTGAATAACTTAGACTTTGATTATGGTTATCAAGTATTTAATCAATTAGTCGAACCAATAAATAAACAAGCTCTAGATAATTTTTTGTTTTTAAAAATGCATCAAGACATACCATATAGTAAAAGAGAAGACAAACACATAATAAATAATTTATATAAAGATGAAATCAGCATATTAGAAGTAAAAAAAGCATTTATTAAAATAGAAGCAGAACAAAATATAACCTCTTTTTTTGAAGTATTATATAATTATAATAATCATTATTTTATTTGTGATTTTGAAACAAGTGATTATTTTTTCTTAGATGATTTAAAAACATCTTGTTTAATTTCATAATATTTAGTAAAATATCTTTGAGGAGGAGATATTATGTGGCATGATATCTTAATATTAGTAGTAGGTCTTATCATTGGATTAATAATAGGTTTCGTAGTAGCACGCTACTTTATGAAAAAATATTTAAAAGATAATCCACCAATTAATGAAGATATGATTAAAACATTAATGATGCAGATGGGTAGAAAACCTAATCAAAAACAAATAAATCAAATGATGAAATCTATGCAAAAATACATGTAAAAACAAGTAGAAACTTGTTTTTCTTTACGTAAAAATAAAAAATCATATAATTTATAGCATTTACATTTAAAAACTATTATGCTATAATTAATTTGATAATAGGATAAAACTGGTACAAAAAAAGAATAAGGAGAGATGAAGTATGAATGGAATGGATTTTAATAACATTGATTTAGAAGGTTTAGATCCAGAATCATTAAAGAAGTTAATTGAAAGAGCTCAAGATGAACAAACAAGAAGAGAAAAAGAATATAGACAAAAATTAAGAAGGGAAGCAGACAAAGCTCGTGAATATGCTATAAATAAGGAAGCTAAAGCAAAGATGGCTCAACAAACAGTTGATAATTTAGAATTAGATGTTCAAGTAGCACAAGAAAAAGTAAATGAAAAAGAAGCAGTACTTAAAGATGCTAGAACAAGAGAAATAGAAGCTATCAGTGCTCGTGAAGAAGCAGAAGAAATACTAAGACTTAAACAAGAAGCAGAAGAGCAAGCAAAAGATATAGTAGAAAATGAAACATTACAACTACAAGTTGCTCATGAAGAACTTTCATTAATTGAAAAAGATTTAAAAGAAGCAAGAGAGACTGCTAATAGAGAAGAAACTGAAGCACAACAAGCAAGAGTAGATGCAGAACAAAAAGAAGCTGCGCTACAAAATCCTAATAATAAAGATAGATCACAAGATGTAGTAGAAATAAAACAAGAAAATCTTGATACACCAAATCCAGAAGAAAAAGAAACAGCAGAAGAACTAGTTGATGAAAATAGTTTAACTAATGAAGAAATAAAACCAGCAATAGAACCAACTTACAACAATGAACCAGAAGAACCACTAGAAGAAAAAGAAGAGCAAACAGAAGAAAATGATGAAGATACTTCTTTCTTTGCAAATATACAAAGTTTTTTAGACAGTTAAAATAGTTTTAATAACTATTTTTTCTTTGTATAAATATAATTTTTATTATATAATTATAAAAGAAAAAGGAGGGATAACATGAAAGATTTCAAAGAAAAATTATCACTCGTACCTACAAAACCAGGAAGCTATCAAATGAAAAATAAAGATGGCATAATTATCTATGTTGGTAAAGCAAAAAACTTAAAAAATAGACTTAAAAGTTATTTTACTGGAAATGCAACAGGAAAAACTAGAATGTTAGTAGAAGATATAGATGATTTTGAATATATAGTTACCTCATCTGAATTAGAATCTTTAATATTAGAAATTACTTTAATAAAAAAATATAATCCTAAATATAATATTTTATTAAAAGACGATAAAAGTTATCCCTATATAGAACTTACCAATGAAAAATATCCTAAACTTAAAGTAGTAAGAAACGTAAAAAGAAAAAAGAATAAAACACATCTTTATGGACCATATCCAAATGTATATGCTGCAAGAAGTACGGTTAACTTACTTAATAGATTATATCCTTTAAGAAAATGTGAAACCTTAGGTAAAGAGTTATGCCTTTATTATCATATACATGAATGCCTAGGTTATTGTAAAAAAGAAATAGATCCAAAAACAATAAAAGAAATGACTAAAGAGATTATTACTTTCTTAAAAGGAGATAGTAGTATAGTTGTAGAAAAACTAGAAAAAGAAATGGAAGAAGCATCTAAGAATTTAAACTATGAAAAAGCTTTAGAATTAAAAAATAATCTTGATAATATTAAAATAACTTTAAAGAAACAAAAAATAGATCTTAATAAAGGATATAACTTTGATCTTATACATTTTTATAATGATAATAATTATTTATCAATACAAGTATTTTTTATAAGAGATGGACTTTTATTTGGAAGACATTCAGATATTATCTCAACTCTTGGAAATATCAAAGAAGAAGTAGAAGAATATATTATCAAGTTTTATGATAAACATGGAATTATTCCAAGTAAACTTTTAGTACCTAAAGAAATAGATAAAGAACTATTAAGTGAATACTTTAATATTAAAGTAGAAACTCCAATAAGAGGAAAGTTAAAAAATCTCTTAGATTTAGCAAGAGAAAACGCTAAAGAAAAACTAGATTTAGAAGAGGAGACTGTAAAGAAAAATGATGAAGAGAGAATAAAGGCAGTAAATGAATTAAAAGAATTACTTAATATTCCTAATGCTTCTAGAATAGAATCTTTCGATAATTCCCATCTTTTTGGAACTTTCTATGTTGGAGGAATGGTTGTATATGAAGACTTTTTACCACTTAAAGATGAATATCGTAAATTTAAAATTACAACGGATGCTAAAGATGATTTATCAGCTATGAAAGAAGTAGTTTATAGAAGATATTATAAAGTATTAATGGAAGACTTAAGACGCCCGGATTTAATAGTTTTAGATGGTGGTAAGACTCAAATAAAAGTAGTTAAAGAAATAATAGATGAACTAAAATTAAACATTCCTATAATTGGACTTGTAAAAGATGATAAACATAGAACTAGTCATATAATGAACGAAAACTATGAAGTATTAAAACTCGATAAAAATACTCATTTATTCTTATTTCTTACAAGAATCCAAGATGAAGTACATAGATATGCAATTACATATCATAGAAATTTAAAAAGTAAAGGGACACTTTCATCTATTTTAGAATTAGTACCCAATATTGGAGAAAAAAGAAGAAAGAAACTACTAAGAACTTTTGGATCCTTAAAAAAATTAAAAGAGGCAAGTATAGAAGATTTACAAAAAGTACTAGATGAAAAAACAGCCCAAAATCTATTTAATTATTTAAAAGAATTATAAATTATGATAATATTAATTTAGAAGGTGATAAATATGAATAAAAAAGGGTTTACATTGGTTGAAATAATTACAACTATTACTATAGTTGGTATATTATCCGCAGTTGCAATACCCATGGTAAATAAATATTTTTTAAGTGCTCAAAAGAAAACTTATGATACATATGTAGAAACGTTATATAATGCAACAAGAAATTATTTAGAAAAAAATACTCTATTTATTCCAGCAACCACTAACTCAAAAGATGATTTAACTGTTTTAGCATCCACTTTATTAGATGAAGGATATATAGATGCACTTGTAGATCCAGAAAATAAAAACTTAGAATGTGATTATGATAATAGTAAAATCATAGTACACAATAATGATACTAGTAAAAAAAATCCAGATTTAACTTATAACGTAACTTTAAAGTGTTCTAAAGAAAAGATAAGCAAGAAATATTAATATAGAAAAGAAGGTGCATTATGAGTAAAATACAAGTAATGAATGATACTCTTGCCAATAAAATTGCTGCTGGTGAAGTAGTAGAAAAAACTATGAATGTAGTAAAAGAACTAGTAGAAAACTCACTAGATGCAGAGTCAACAGAAATAAAAATAGAATTAATAGATTCTGGTGTTAAACAAATAAAAGTAAGTGATAACGGTATAGGTATGGATAGAGAAGATGCTAAAAGAGCTTTCCTAAGACATGCTACAAGTAAGTTAAAAACATTAGAAGATTTATTTAATATAGATACACTAGGATTTCGTGGAGAAGCACTTCCATCAATTGCAAGTGTCTCTAATATGACATTAAAAACAACAAATGGAAAAATAGGAACTACAGTAGAAGTAATAGGAGGAGAAATCACAAAAGTAGAAGATAGCAACCTAGCAAAAGGAACAACTATAACTGTATCTAATCTTTTTTATAATACACCAGTAAGACTTAAATATTTAAAAAATTTATATGTAGAACTTGCAAATATCTCTGATTATATAAATAAAATGGCTCTTGCTAATCCTAATGTAAAATTTACTTTAATTAACAATGACAAAGTATTACTTGAAACAAGTGGAGATGGTAATCTTTTAAAAGTAATATATGCTATATTTGGATCAGAAGTAGCTAAAAAGATGATTGAAATAAACGAAGAAGATGAAGATTACTTAATTACAGGATACATATCTTATCCAGAAGTTGCTAAATCAACTAGAAATTCTATGATTACTTTTGTAAACTCAAGACTAATTAGAAATAATGTCTTAAATAGAAAAATAATAGAAGCATATCATACTTATATTCCAAAAGATAAATCTCCAATAATAGTTTTAAATATAGAAACAGATCCTATATTAGTAGATATAAATATTCATCCAACTAAAATGGATATTAAGTTTTCTAAAGATAAAGAATTATATGAATTACTAACAAGTGCAATTACTAAAAAGCTAGAAAAACTACTTCTTATACCTACAATCTCTGTTAGAACTAATAAAACAGTAGAAGAAGCTGATAATTCACTAAATAAAGGAAATAGAATAGATTTAGAAGAAGAGGATGAAGAAAGAGAAGAAAAACCAGAGTATGAGAGTATGTCTTTTAATTTCGATGTAGATGAAGAAAGTGTAGAATATACTGATACTAAAGAAGAAGAGACTAATACTTTCAGAATTAAAAGATTATATCCTAAAGGAATTGTCCATATGACATATATAATTGCTGAAAATGAAGATGGAATGTATATTATAGACCAACATGCCGCAGCTGAGAGAATTAACTATGAAAAATATTTAAAAGAAATGTCTAAAGAAACAAATGAGACTATAGATCCACTAATACCAATAAAAATAGAATTACCAGCTAATGAATTTATTATGGTCAAAAAAAATATAGACTTATTAGAGTCTATAGGTATTAAAACAGAAGAATTTGGTACTAATACTTTTATAGTAAGAACACATCCTACTTGGTTTAAAGAAGGATATGAAAAAAAATCTCTTACTAAAATCTTTGAATTAATTGCAACCAAAGAAGAGTTTTCTAAAGAGAAATTTATAGAAAAAACAGCTATAACACTAGCTTGTCGTATGTCTATTAAAGCAAATGATTATATATCAGAAGAAGATATGCAATATTTATTAGATACCCTAAGAGAATGTAGTAATCCATTTACTTGTCCACATGGTAGACCTACAATTATTACTTATACAATATATGATTTAGAAAAACTATTCAAAAGAGCTATGGATTAGGAGTGATAACATGCAAAAAGTTATAGTAATACTTGGACCTACAGGTGTTGGAAAAACAAAACTTTCCATTGAACTTGCTAAAAGATTAAATGGGGAAATTATAAATGCCGACTCTATGCAAGTATATAAAAACTTAAATATTGGTACTGCCAAACCTACAGTTTTAGAAAAACAAAATATTTTACATCATTTATTTGATATAAAAGATGAAGACGAAGAATACACGATATATGATTATCAAAAAGATGCTAGAAAAAAAATAGAAGAAATAAGAAAAAAAGATAAAACTCCTATTTTAGTAGGAGGAAGTGGTCTTTATATTAAAGCAGCCCTTTTTGATTATAAATTTCAAAAAGAAACAAATAAAAAAGAATATAAAGAATTAACAAATGAAGAACTACTTAAAAAAATAAAAGAATATCAAGAAGATGTAGATATTCATATAAATAATAGAAAAAGATTAGTTAGAGCATTACAAATTTTAGAAGTTGGAGATACTCTAACAAAAGAAAAAGATCCATTAATATATGATGCTATATTTATTGGACTAACAACTAAAAGAGAAAAATTATATCAAAGAATAAATAAAAGAGTAATAGAAATGTTTGATGAAGGATTAAAAGAAGAAGTAGACAAATATAAAGATAAATTAGAAAAGTATCAATCTCTAAAAACAGGTATTGGCTACAAAGAATTTATACCTTTTTATAAAAACGAAAAAACTCTTGATGAAGTAATTAATGATATCCAAAAAAATTCTAGAAGATATGCTAAAAGACAATATACATTTTTTAATCATCAAATGGATGTTACTTGGTTTGATGTAGATTTCAAAGATTTTGATAAAACAATAAATAGTGTCTATGAATATATAAAAGAAAAAGGCAATTAAATTATCTTGCATTTTTTAAAAAAAAGAATAAAATATAGTTAAGTGGTGAATATTATGAAAAAAATAGTAGAATTTTTTAAAAATAATAAAAAAGAAACAATAACATTTATTGCAGGTTTTACAGCATGTCTTTTAATTTTTGGAAGTATAACTCTTTATAGTAACAGTAAACCCATAAAAAAAGAAAATAAAACTGTTGTAGATAAAGCTAAGAAAAAAGCAAAAAAAACAAAAAAAAGTAATATTGAAGATATAAAAATAGTTGAAAATAATACTGAAGAGACTGAAGTTTATCCAACACCAACTTCAAATACAATTCAAAATATTGCTCAACCAACAGAAGAAGATGTAGTAGAATATTTTAATGATGTAGAAAGAAGAGCAAGTGGTAATGAACAAAACCAACAACAAAGAGAAGCATTAAAAAGTGATGTTGCTATAATCCATGATTTTTTATTTGAAAATGGTACAATAAAAGGGAAAACTTTTTCCGAACTTAGAAATGAAATAAAACTTAAAATATTAAAAATTACCTTAACAATAGATCAAAAAATAGATAAATATTTTCCAAATTATAAAGAAAGAATAAAAGCAGATTATAAAGATTTAAAAGCTATGACTATAACTAAATATTTAGAAACAACAAATAAAATTTGTTCGAGTAATCAAGAACTTTGTAATACAGCAAGAGAAGATTTTAAAACAATGAAAAATAGTTTTAAATTTACTTGGTCAATAATAAAGAATTTAGCAAAATCAAGTACAAGTGCTCTTAAAGAGTGGTATATGAGTACTAATTAAAGAAAGAACAAAATCTTTCTTTTTGTTTACATTTTTTGACACGTAAAATCAAATAAAAATTCTTTTAGTTGACTTGAAAACTTATTAATTGATATGATAATAAGTAGTAGAGGTGGACTAACAAAATGAATGTAAGTTTGAAAATATATTATTTTAAACAACTAGTAAAAATAGGAATGATTTTATTATTTGCAATTATTCCAACATATTTTATTTATAATAGTTTTAAAGATAAAAGAGATCAAATAAGATCTAGTGAATCATTAAGTATAACTTTTCATGAAAGTGAAGGAGATAAAGTTACATTAAAAGAAGTAGCACCTGTTACTGATAGTGTTGGATTATCTTCACGTGCTTATACATTTACAATTAAAAATAATTTGGAAGTACCTGTAAAATATAGCGTAAAGCTAATAGAAGATACTCAAGCAATTAATGATGATAAATGTGCTACAAACAGAATACCAATGCAAGTATTAAAAGTAGGTATTCACAAAGGAAGAGAAGAGAATAAAGTATTATCATTAAATTCTATTACAGACAATATCATAGCATTCGGTACAGTTGCAGGATATAGTAGTGAAGAATATACAGTTAGAATATGGGCTCAAAAAGGATCTCTTGCAACAGATAATGATCTACATTTTCACGGAATACTACAAGTAATAGAAAATGGTACAGATATTGCAAGTGCTACAGTAGTAAAATAAATATTTACATTTTTTAAGAAACAAAGTATAATTTATATAGAGGATAGGAGTGTTCTTAATATGAAAAATGATGAGACATTGAAATCTAAAAAAGCAATAGTAGTAGTAACTTTAACTATTTTAATCGTTTTAATTGGAATAACTTATGCATCTATTGTATATCAAAGAGAAGGAGAAAAAGAAAATACCTTAACTACAGGAACTTTGATACTTGAATTAGATGATTCGACTGCAAATGGTATTAGTATAGATCCAGCTATTCCATTGACTGAAAGTCAAGGAACAAGTCAAACAGAAAGCTATGAATTTATTTTAAGAAACACTGGTTCAGCAGAAGCTCAATATCGTATAAGTTTAGTAGATGACGAAGAAGCATACATACAAGATCAATGTACAGAAAACAAACTACCTCATACCCTTTTAAAAACTGCTTTATCTAAAAATGATGAAGACGAACAAATTAAATTTTTAGAAACAGAAGAAGATGGAGAAAATAAAGGAGTACTTGATCAAGGAACAATCGGAAGTGGAGAAAATATTAAATATAATTTAAAACTTTGGATAGATTCAAGTGCAGATACATCAATAGGTGGTACACATTTCCATGGAAAAGTAAAACTAGAAGGTATCGTAAAAGGACGAACTAACTATCAAACAGGGGAATAAGTGGCTACTTATCTTCTTTTTTCTTTATTAACAACATAAAATATAATAAGTAAGGATGTGGCAAGATGAAAGTGATTATAAGTGCAGGAGGAACTGGAGGACATATATATCCAGCCATAGCAATCATTAATAAAATAAGAGAAATGGAACCAGAAAGTGAAATAGTATATATTGGAACAACAGATAGAATGGAGTCAACTTTAATTCCAAATATGAAGATTCCTTATATAGGTCTTGAAATGGAAGGGATAGATAGAAAACATTTACTAAATAATGTAAATGTCTATATTAAATATAGAAAAGCTATAAAAGAAGCACATAAAGCTATGTTGAAATTTACACCAGATATTGTAATAGGAGTAGGAGGATATGTAACTGTACCAGTTTTATTAGCGGCTCACAAGGCAAAAATTAAAACAATGATACATGAACAAAACTCTATACCAGGTGTTTCAAATAAAAAATTATCTTCTATAGTAGATAAAGTATGTGTTTCACTTCCAGGATCAGTATCACAATTTTCGACAAACAATGTTGTATATACTGGTAATCCAAGAAGTGAAGAAATTATTAAAGTAGAACCAATTCCACTTCGAACTTTAGGATTACAAAAAGATAAAAAAACAGTAATTATAGTAATGGGTTCACTTGGATCAACTACAATGACTCATAAATTAAAAGATATAATATATTCTTTCAAAGATAAGAAATATCAAGTATTAATAATAACTGGTAAAGATTATTATGATGACTATAAAGATGTAGATATCCCAAGTAACGTAAAAGTAGTACCATATTTAGACAATTTAATTAACGTTATGAAATCAGCTGATTTAATAATATCACGTGCTGGAGCATCTACTATTGCTGAAATTACTGCTATTGGACTTCCATCTATTCTAGTACCATCTCCATATGTAACACATAACCATCAATTAATGAATGCTAAAGAATTAGAAAGTATTGGAGCATGCTCTATAATAGAAGAAAAAGATTTCTCAAAAGACTCTTTAATACCAGAAATAGACCGTATTTTAACTAGTGAAAAAATACTTAAAGAAATGCATTTGAATTCTAAAAGCTTAGGGATAACAGATTCTGCAACTAGATTATATAAAGAAATTAAAAAATTGATAGGAAATAATTAATATGAATGAATTTATAAAAGAAGTAGAACATCAAAAAATTGGTAAAATTATAAAAAATGCAAAGATAAAAAAATATACTACTTATAGAGTAGGAGGAATTGCCAAAGCAATAATACATCCTAAAAACATAGATAAATTAATTGAATTGGTTAATCTAATAAAAAAGTATAATATTAAATATAAAGTTATAGGTAATGGTTCTAATTTATTATTTAGTGATAAAGAGTTTGATGGTATATTAATAAAACTAGATGCTTTTGACGAGGTAAATATTTATGGTACAACAATTGTAGTAGGGGCAGGATATTCTTTAGTTAAATTATCATTACTAGCTGCAAAGCACTCTTTAGCAGGATTAGAATTTGCTGCAGGAATACCAGGAACAATAGGTGGAGCAGTATTTATGAATGCAGGTGCTTATAGAAGTGATATGGGATATATTGTAACAAAAGTAAAAGTTCTTACACCATCCTTAGAAGTTTTAGAATTAACTAATAAAGAAATGGACTTTCACTATAGAAGTTCTTATCTTCAAAAACATAAAGACTACATTTGCCTAGAAGCTACCATTGAATTATATAGAGGAAGAAGAGATGCCTTAGAAGAAGTAATTAAAGATAGACGTAAAAGAAGAATGGAATCTCAACCATTAAATTATCCCTCAGCAGGAAGTGTCTTTAGAAATCCAGAAGGATATTTTGCAGGAAAGCTAATAGAAGATTTAAATCTTAAAGGAAAAAGAGTAGGAGGAGCAGAAGTAAGTAAAAAACATGCTAATTTTATTATAAATAATAAAAATGCATCTGCTCAAGATATAAAAGATTTAATTGAATATGTACAAAATAAAGTAAAAGAAAAATATGATATAGAACTAAAAATAGAACAAGAATTTGTAAATTGGGAGTAATAACATGGCAAAGAAGGTAATCAAAAAGAAAAAAATTAGAATAGTTCCCTTAATAGTATTACTACTGATTGTAGTGATTCTTTTCGTTGTTGGAGATATGTATTTAAATACTAAAATAAAAAATATTACAATTACAGGAACAAACTATTTAAAAGATGATTACCTACTTGATTTAGCCCAAATCTCTTCTTATCCAGGATTTTTTAAAAAAACATCCTTTGGTATTAAAAAGAAATTAGAAAGTAGTCCTTATGTAAAAGAAGCAATAGTCAAAAAAAGATTTTATCATGTTTTAAATATAGAAATAAAAGAAAAAAGACCACTCTTTTTTGATGATATAAATAAAAAAATAGTATTTGATGATACAACTCAAGTAAATGAAGATAATAAGTATAGCTTTAGAATACCTAGACTTTTAAATTCAATAACAGATAAAACAAAATATAAAAAATTTATAAATAGAATGAATAGACTAGATGATGATATTTTAGGTAAAGTAAGTGAAATAGAATATGTACCAAATGAATATGATAAAGATCGCTTTTTACTTTCTATGGATGATGGAAATAGTGTTTACTTAACTTTAACTAAATTTGAAATGATAGACTATTATGATGATGTGTTAGGTCAACTAGAAGGAAAAAAAGGAATACTTTATTTAGATAGTGGTAATCATTTTAAAATTATGGAATAAAAAAATAAATAAGAAAGGTAGTAAATATGAATAATTTAAAAATAATAGTATTTGAAAATTTTAAAGAAGTAGGAGAAAAGATAGATAAACATTTAAAGAAAATAAACAATACTGATAAAAGTTTTATTGTCCCTATAAATGCTGTTAGATTTAGTAATGGAGAAGGAAAAGTAGAAATAAAAGGTACAGTAAGAAATAAAGATGTATATTTATTAAGTGATGTTGGTAATTACAGTACTACTTATACAATGTATAAAAAAGAACATAATATGTCTCCAGATGATCATTATCAAGACATAAAAAGAGCAATTTCAGCCATAAGTGGAACAGCAGAAAAAATAACCTTAGTAACACCACTTTTATATCAATCAAGACAACATAAAAGAAGACTACAAGAATCACTAGATTGCTCTATGTCATTACAAGAATTAAAAAGCTTAGGTGTAAGTCATATTGTATCTTTTGATGTTCATGATCCAAGTGTAAGTAATGCAGTACATAATATGGCTTTTGATAATCTTTTTGCAACCAGTGAAATATTAAATGAATTAATAAAAAACGAAAATATAGAAAATTTATTAGTAGTAAGCCCTGATGAAGGTGCAATTGATCGTGCTAAATATTACTCAACACTTCTAAAAATCGATTTTGGAGGAATGTTTTACAAAAGAAGAGGTACTAAAGTAAAAAATGGTAAGAATCCAATAACTGAACATATATATCTAGGAGAAGATGTAAAAAATAAAAATATTATTGTAGTTGATGATATGATTGCCAGTGGTTCTTCTATGATAGAAGTAGCAGAAGAATTAAAAAAAAGAGGAGCAAACAAAATTATTTTTGCTGTAACATTCTCACTTTTAACAGAAGGAAAAGAAGTATTTCAAGAAGCATATGATAAAGGCTTATTTACAGAATTATATTCAACAAACTTAACATACGTCCCAGAAGAAATAAAGAAAATGCCTTGGTATCATGAAGTAGATTTATCTAAAAAAATAGCTATTATCATAAATACTCTTCATAAAAAAGAATCATTAAAAAAAGTTATCAAAAAAGGAGAAGATGATATAGCACTTAAAGTATCAAAAAAATAAAAAATATACAAAGATTATAAAATAATGATATTCAAATAAAAAATTATCATTATTTTTTTCTTTAAAATCAACGGTTTTATATAAAAAATAGACTAAAAGACTTGTACAAATAAAAAAAAGTATAGTATAATTAATATGATAGTAGGAGCTGATTGTATGAATAAGATATATGCAGGTATTGATCTTGGTTCAGATACCATAAAAATAATAGTTAGTGAATTAGTTAATGAAAAGTTCCATGTTTTAGCAGCTGTTTCAAAACCATCAAAAGGAATAATAAAAGGACAAATATCAGATACAAAACCTGCAGTCGAATCAATTAAAAGTGCTCTTGTAGATATTAAAGAAATGCTAGGCTTTCCATTAAAAAAAATAATTGCTTGTGTTCCTACTAAAGGTTGTAAAATGACTATATTAGAGGGAAGTGTAGATATCCTAAACACAGAATGTATAACAGGAGAAGATATAAGTAGAGTTTTAAAAGATGCTTTAATAGGTAAAATAAATTCCGAAGAAGAATTAGTAACTGCAATTCCAATAAGTTTTACAGTAGATGAAGAAGAAAAAATAAAAGATCCAAAAGGAATGAAAGGAGATACTTTAGAAACTAAAGTTGTAGTAGCAACTGTTTTAAAAGAACCTCTCTACAGAATGTTAGAAGTCTTAAAACTTGCAGGACTTGAAGTTGCAGATATTGCTTTTGGAACAATTGGTGATTATTATGAAGTTAAAAATAAAGAATTAGACAAAAAAGTTGGAGCAATTATAAATATAGGGAAATCTTCAACAGATATATCAATTTTCAATAAAGGTATTATGATTAAGCATACTAATCTTAATATAGGAAGTCATCATATAGATAAAGACTTACAATATATTTTTCATATAAGCAAAGAAGATTCTATAAGAATAAAAGAAGAATTTGCAACCGCAAAAGAATCTCTTGCTGATGATAATGATGAAGTTGAAGTAGAAGTAATAGAAGATAAAAAGAAAAAGAATGAAAGAATTTCCCAAAGAAAAATTGCTAAAGTAACAGAAGCAAGACTTACTGAAATATTACAACTTTCAAAAGAAAAAATAAAAAACTTAACAAATCGAGATATTCGTTATATAATTATAACAGGAGGAGTAAGCGAGATGTCAGGCTTTTTAAATTTAGCAGAAGACGTCTTAGGCAGTAATGTATCTATTTGTAATATAAAAACAATAGGTATAAGACATAATAAATACTCTAGTGTTAGTGGATTAATTAAATATTTTAAAGAAAAATTAGAATTAAGAGATAAAGAGTATAACATAGTAAATGAAGATGATATTAATGCTTTACTTTCAACTAGTAAGAAAGAAGTAAATCACGATAACATTTTAAACAAAGTATTTGGACATTTTTTTGATAATTAAGGAGGATTAGAAACATGTTAGGCGGATTAGAAATGGATCAATTAGCAAAAATTAAAGTTATAGGTGTCGGTGGAGGCGGCGGAAATGCTGTTAACCGAATGGTAGAGTCAGGGGTAAAAGGAGTAGAATTCATTGTTGCTAACACTGACTTACAAGTTTTAAATAATTCTAAAGCAGATATAAAAATTCAAATAGGATCAACTCTAACAGATGGATTAGGAGCAGGAGCAAAACCTGAAATTGGAAAAGAAGCTGCTGTTGAAAGTAAAAAAGAAATAGAAGATGCTCTAAGTGGTGCTGATATGGTTTTCATCACTTGTGGTATGGGTGGAGGAACTGGAACAGGAGCAGCACCAATTATTGCTGAAATTGCACAAGCATTAGGAGCTCTTACAGTTGCTATAGTTACAAAACCATTTACTTTCGAAGGTAAAAAAAGAATGGACAATGCTTTAGTTGGACTTGAAGAATTAAAAAAACATGTAGATACATTAATAGTTATTCCAAATGATAGATTAAGAGAAATAATTGATAAATCAACACCAATGTTAGAAGCATTCAAAGAAGTAGATAATGTGTTACGTAGAGGTGTACAATCAATTTCAGATTTAATTGCAGTAGTTGGACTTGTTAACTTAGACTTTGCAGATGTTAAAGCTGTAATGGAAAACTCAGGTAATGCTATTATAGGAATTGGTATAGGAATGGGAGAAGATAGAGCAATAGAAGCTGCTAAACAAGCAGTATCATCACCACTTCTAGAAACATCTATTTCTGGTGCAACAGATGCTATAATTAATATTACAGGAGGAGTTAATTTAACATTATTTGAAGCAGAACAAGCAGCAGAAGTAGTAAGAGGTGCAGCTAATACAGATATTAATACAATATTTGGTTCTGTTATAAATGAAAATCTTTCTGATGAAGTAATAGTTACAGTAATTGCAACAGGTTTTGAAAAAAGAAATAAAGAAAAGAAAAAAGTACAAGTAGAAGAAGTAGAAACAACACCACGTAGAAGTAGAACAGAAAATGAAATAAGTTATGTTGCTACTACTGACAACGAAATAGAAGAACAAGAAGAGGAATATGATTTACCACCATTTTTAAGAGATAGAAATTATTAAAAAAGACTTTAGGATTAAAATTCCTAAGTTTTTTATTTATGATGTTTACAAAATAAATAAGATATGCTAAAATCAATATTGAAGAAGGGCTTTAGCTCTATCTTCTAATTCGTTTGGTAACTTTATGTTTCTTAGCAATTTGAAACATTAAAGGTACTTTTATTTTCCATATTTAAAAGAATTTATACAAAAGCAATAAAGCCCTTAAAATTAAGGGTTTTATTGTTTTTCTTTTTTGACTTTATTTTGACCTGATTGTAAAATTCTTTAGAATATTCTTAATCATATCATTCTTATTAAAATTTTTTCATATATATTTAAAGATTGAAATTCTATGATTTTTATGTTAATATTAGTACCAAGAGAGAGGTTAGTCTCTCTTGGATAAGAATTGTTATTTAAAGTTTTTTATTTCGATCTCAAAACTTATAGCAATTCTTTTTAGTATTACAATCATAAATTTCATTGTTTTCCTCCTTTCATGATATTAGTATATCATAAAGGAAAGTGGGCATCTTGCCAATGCTTTTTAAGTATATATTCTATGGTGTAGATGTTTATAATTTAATTTTATAAAAAATAAGGAATTTATGAATAAAACCCTTGAAATCAAGGGTTTATTTTTATATGGTTGCCCTAGTTAGATTCGAACTAACGCATAAAGCGGTCAGAGCGCTCTGCCTTACCACTTGGCTATAGGGCAATATATAAATATATTTTACTATAATAATTAATTTTTTTCAAATCATTGATTTTTAATAGAAAAAATGTTATATTAAATCAGTAAATTAAACGAGGAGTGATATTTATGAGCAAGAAAATAGCAGACTTATTATTTCCAAACATTGATAAAACACCTGATTATTATGAGAAGATGTATCCTGAAAGAAATTTGGATGATAATGCAATGGTTACACGTTATGGTCCAAGTCCTACTGGTAGTGTTCATTTGGGTAATTTATTTTCTGCTTTTTGTGATATGGTTTATGCTAGACAAAGTAAAGGAGTATTCTTTTTAAGAATCGAAGATACTGATCAAAAACGTGCAGTAGAAGGTGGTATTGATAATATTACTTCTATATTAAAATCCTTTGCTATAAATCCAACAGAAGGTTATGGTATTGGAGGAGACTATGGTCCTTATATCCAAAGTAAGAGAACTGAAATTTATCAAACTTATGTAAAAGATTTAATTAGAAGAGGTCTTGCTTATCCTTGCTTTATGAGTGAAGAAGAACAACAAGAAATAAAAGAAGAACAAGAAGTAATGAAGCAAAAAATAGGTATTTATGGACATTATGCTACTGATAGAGATTTAACCTATGAAGAGGTTAAAGAAAATTTAGAAAGTGGTAAAGATTATGTTATTCGTCTTAAATCTCCTGGAAACGCTGAACATCAAATAGAAATAAAAGATGCTATTAAAGGAAAATTAAAATTTCCTGAACATGATATAGATACAATACTTCTTAAAAAAGATGGAACTCCTACTTATCATCTTGCCCATGCAATTGATGATCATCTAATGCATACCACTCATGTTATCAGAGGAGATGAATGGGTATCTAGTATACCTTTACATGTACAATTATTCGAAGTTTTAGGTTTTGAAAGACCAGAATATGCACATATTGCACCCATAACTATAAAAGATAGTGAAACTGGTACTATTAGAAAACTTTCTAAAAGAAAAGATTTATGGGCAGGAGCAAAATATTATGAAGAAAGTGGTATTCCAATAGATGCTCTACATTTATATCTTTCTACTATTGCTAATACTAATTTTGAAGAATGGTATTTAAAAAATCAAGACAAAAATATAGAAGATTTTATATTTGATTTTTCTAAACAAGGTATTGGAGGTACTAGTTTTGACTCCTCTAAATTAGAAAATATTTGTAAGACATATTTTTCTCGTAAGAACGGTAAAGAGGTTTTTGAAGAAACACTTTCTTATGCAGAAAAGTTTGATAAAAATTATGCAGATTTTTTAAAAGATAATAAAGATTTAATGATTGCATTTTTAAATATAGAAAAAGATGGTCCAAGACCAAGAAAAGATATTGCTAAATACAGTGATGTTAAAGAAGAATTTTCATATGCAATTGATTCTATGTTTGAAAAAGAAAATTATTCTAAATTAAACTCATCTAAAGATTATGATATAGATATGATAAAAAGATATATAGATATTTATAATATTAATGATTCTAAAGATGAATGGTTTAATCGTATAAAAGAGTTTTCTATTAATGAAGGATATAGTCCTAATGTTAAAGAATATAAAAAAGATCCATCTAAATATAAAGGACATGTAGGAGATGTTTGTGAAGCAATTCGTGTTATGGTTACTGGTAGAGATAAATCTCCTGATTTATATGAAATACTAAAAATACTTGGTAAAGATAAATTAAATAATAGATTAGAGTTATTTAAAAAATATTTAAACAAATAAAAGCTACTTCTTGATAGCTTTTTTTGGTGTTAAAATTAAAGTTTTATTATATTCTATTGGAAGTGGAATATATAATCCTTCTATATTAGGATGGTTATCAGAAAAACTTTTTATAGATGTTAATTGTTTTAATTTTTCTCTATATATCTTTAATTCTTTATAAGTAGCTTTATCTAATACTTCATCTATTGTAATATCTTCTTCTTTATCCTTTTTATTTTTTATTATATAATCATAATCATTAGTTAAAACTTTTTCCTTTTTTAACTCCTCTATTAAAGGTCTTTTTCTTTTTTCTTCTAAGGGTTTCATTTTTTCTATAGCATTGTTAATTCTTATATTGTTATACCTTTGTAGAATAAGACTATAAGTATCAAAAGTTACAAAACCTGCTGTTGCAAGTATTTCCAAAATATTAGGATTATTCATTAATATATTTGTAATAACAGGAATACTAACTATTGCCGAAGCAATACAAAGTCCAGTATTAAAAAGTATTTCTTTTTTAAAATCCAAAAGATCTGAAATACCATTTCCTTTTGCCATAATAAAATTATCAGGTGTTTTTTGTAGTATTCTTTTCTGTTCTTTTTCTTCTTTATAGTCTATAAATGGTTTTATAATTTTTTCACGTAATTTAAAGGCAAACTCTTTAAATTTTTTTATACCCAACTTCTCATAAATTTTTAATTCTAAATTTTTCATAATCATCACCATTTTCGGGCATATTATAGCACATTTTTTCGTTTTGGTCAATTTTACAAAGTTTTACAATGGGTTTTCATGTTTTAGAAAAACTTAATTAATATAAATAGTATAATTAGATTATGTGAGGTGTATTATATGGGATTAATTTTTTATATTAGTATTAAATTATTAATGATTTCGAGTATGTTTTTTGGTGATTATTTACCTATTATTAGTTATAATTATGCTTCTGTAATATTATCTTTTATTTTAATTATTGTTTTATTTATTGTCTTTTACATTATGAGGGTAATAGGAAGAGCTCTTTTGTTTAGAAAAGCAGGAGAAAAAAGTTATAAAGCATTTATTCCTTTTTATAGTTCCTTTGTTCATTGTAAGATAGTAGGAGTTAATAGAATATGGTTTTTAATATACATATTTATTTTTCTATTGATGTTATCTTTTGGAGCTTTTCCTGATCTTGCAAGTAGGCTTTTTGAAAACTATGAGTATTATTATGAATATTATAATATAAATGTATATATGAGTAATTTAAGATTTATATTTTGGATTTCTTATTTAATATATGGTTCAATTGTATCTTATAAAACTTCTAAAGCATTTGGTAAATCTTCTATATATTCTTTTGGACTTTTATTTTGTCCTCCAATTTTTTATTTTTTACTGGGACGTGATAGTAGTAAATATCAATTTGAAGAGTCTAATAATTTAAAAAAGGTTAATCTTGTTGTTTTATGGAGTAATGTTATAAAATGTATATTAGTTATATTTATATTTGTTATAGTGTTACTTTTTATATGGCTTTATCCAACTAGAGTAGATTATAAAAATAGTTCTTCTAATAATACAAAAGTTGATAGAGATTTTAGAAATTATTTAGAGTCTAATTATGGAGTTGATTTAGATGAAGATCCAACACCTTATTTTGGTTATACAGAAGGAAAAAAATTAGGTGGTTATCCTTCTAATCAAGGATATTATTCTGCACAATATAGGTTAAAAGATGATGAGTCTTTTTGGATTAGTATAAAAAGGCGTAATAATAAATATACTGTTGATATAGATAAGAATACTTATAAAATTAGAAAAGAATTATATGATTATATTAAGAGTGTAAAGAAAGACAGTTATGTTCCTAATTATTTGATTTTTTATCATAATGATAAGAATGATTTTGATTATAATGGAACTTATAATTATTTATCTTATGCGGTATATGATAAAGATAATAATAAGTTTTCTGAAGAAGAATTATTAACTGATTATAAAATTTTACAAAAAGCTAAAAGTTTATTTAAGAAATATAATGTAAAAAGACATATAAAAGTTATGGCAGTTAGATATATAAATGATCCTAGAATACAGACAGAGGGAAATTGGAATAATAAATTTAAATTTGAGACTAATTATAGTGATCAAGATTATGTTTTAGATACTTATTCTTGTGGTGGAGAATATAATGACGAAAAATATACAAATTGTATGTATACTTTGGAAGAGAGTCAGTCTTCTATTAATAGTCTAAATTTAGATGATTTATCTTTTGATGAGTTTAAAGAAAGAGTAGAGAGGGTTATAAATAAAAGTAATTAGGTGGAGTTTATGAATATAGAAAAATTAGAAGAGTTTTTAAAAGATAAGATATTATTTATTGTTGTAGGAATATTAATATGTGGATGTCTTTACTTTAGAGTTTATCCTGATACTAGTAATAATTTTGAAAATATCGATAAGGAAATGAGAAAAGAATTTAAATCTAGGCATATGGTAGAACTTAGCAAAGAACCTATTAGTATATATTGTAATAAAAATGAAGATAAAAAGATTGATATGTGTTTGGAAGATGATTATGTTGGATATTATGGATTAAAAGATGATTTATCTTATGAAGTTAAAATAGAAAATGGTGAGGATAGTTTTGACGAAGATGTCTATGATATGAGGCAAGAATTATATAAATATATAAAAAGTATAAAGAAGGGTGGTTTTGTAGATAATTATTTAGAGTTTTTCAATAATGGTCCTCGTAAGAATTATATAAATTCTAAAACCCATTTAGCATATATGGTCTTTGATGATGATTTTAAAAATTTAACTTTAGAAGAGATAAAAGAAGATTATAAGATTTTACAGAAAGCTAAAGAAATATTAAAAAAGAATAATAAGGGTGATGATATAAAGTCTATTGAGGTTATTTATATGAATGATTATACTGTTAAATATGATGGTTGGACAGAGGATAATGAGTATACAAAATCTTATTTAAAAAATAGCAATAGATATACTTGTCGTGGTCATGATTGTAGATATAGTTTGGAAGGGGATGTTGGAAGTTTAAGTTATGATGAGTATAAAGAAAAAGTTATGAATATTTTAAATAATAGTTAAACTCTAGAGTAAAGACTTTAGAGTTTTATTAATTTGTGGTACAATAGATTTTGGGTGATAAGATGAAAACTAAAATTGGTATTCCTAAAGCATTACTTTATTTTCGTTATCATACTTTATGGAGAACGTTTTTTGAGAAATTAGATTGTGAAATAATAGAAAGTGAAGATACTACTAAAGAAGTTTTATCTCGTGGAGTTAATTATGCAATTGATGAGGCTTGTCTTTCATATAAAGTATATTTAGGACATTTAGAGTCTTTAATTGGTAAGTGTGATTATATACTTATTCCAAGAATAGCAACCTTCAAAGATAGAGAAATTGTATGTACTAGATTTCAAGCTCTTTATGATGTTGTTTGTAATACATTTAGAGATAGAGATTTTAAAATACTTGATTATAATGTAGATGTTTATGGAGGACATACAGAACAAGAAGGTTTCTTAAATATGGGAAAAGTACTTGGTAAAAGTAAGAAAGAGACATTAGAAGCATATATTTATGCTAAAGGAGCAATGGAGGAAGAACATAAAGCATTGCTTAGAGAACAAAATAAAAAATTAAATACAGATAATATAAAAATATTATTAGTATCCCATCCTTACAATACATATGATGCATATGTTGGAAGTCCTGTTATTAATTACCTAGAAGAGTTAGGAGTTACTATAATATATGCAGATATAGTAGATAGAGAAAAAGCACGTGCTATTGCCCATAAAATATCTCCAACACTACAATGGACTTATAATAAAGAATTAGTTGGTGCAATAGACATTTATAAAGATAAAGTAGATGGTATTGTACTTATGAGTAGTTTTCCATGTGGACCCGACTCACTAGTTAATGAGATGATTATTAGAAAAATAAAAAAACCTCTTGTTACTCTTATTTTAGATGTTCAAGATGGTACAGCTGGTCGTGAGACTAGACTTGAAAGTTTTATTGATATTATAAAACTAAAAAAGGAGGAAGAATATGAAAAAAACAAAAATTAGTTTTCCTCATATGGGTAATTATTGTGTACCAATAGAAGTTGTATTAAGTCTTATTTTAGATTGTGAGTATTTAACACCACCACCAATTACTAAAAAGACATTAGAAATTGGTAGTAAATATAGTCCTGATTTTGTTTGTGCTCCTTTTAAATATAATTTAGGTTGTTATATAGAAGCTTTAGAAAATGGAGCAGATACTTTAATTCAAACTGGAGGAGTTTGTAGACTTTCTTATTATGGAGAACTTCATGAACAAATACTTAGAGACTTAGGATATGAATTTACATTCATAAACTTTGGAGATAGTGAAATTACAAAACCAACATCTATTTATGAAAAAATGAAAAAATATAATCCTAAACTTACTGTTAAAAGACTTGCAAAAGCTTTAATGATAGGAGTTAGAATGATTGATATAATGGATAAGATAGAAGATTATATTAGAGAAAATGTAGGTTTTGAAGAAGAAGAGGGGACTTTAGAAAATTTATATGATGCAATGTTAAAAGAACTTAGAACTGTTAGAAGTTATAAAAGTTTAAAGAAAATAAATAAACGTTATAAAAAGATGATGAAAAAGGTTAAGATAAATAAACCTAAGAATCCTATAAAAGTTGGATTTGTTGGAGAGTATTATACAACACTAGAACCTTTTAGTAATCATTTTATAGAAAAATGGCTTGCAAAACATGAAATTGTTGTTACTAGAAAATTAAATATTTCTAATACTATATTTTTTAGAAATCCTAAGAATATAGTTAAAAAAGTTAAGAAATATATGAAATATGATATTGGTGCTACTGGTATGGATACTATAAAAGAGGCAGAGTGGCTTGCTAAACATGGATATGATGGTATTATTCATGTTAAGTCTTTTGGATGTACTCCTGAGATGGATGCAATGCCAATACTTGAAAATATTAGTCAAGATTATCATATCCCAATTTTATATTTTAGTTTTGATAGTCAAACTAGTGAAATTGGAATTGAGACTAGGCTAGAAGCATTTTACGATATGATTGAGATGAGAAAGGAGAAAAAGAAATGAAAAAAGCATATTTAGGTGTTGATATTGGTTCTATTTCTACTAAAGGTGTAGTTATAGATAAACATAATAAAATAATTGCAAGTGAATATTTATGGACTGAGGGAAATCCAATTAAAGCAGTTAAGAGACTTTTAAAAGCACTTGATAAACAAGTAGATAAAAATGAATATAATATAATTGCAGTGGGTACTACAGGTTCTGCTCGTAAACTTATTGGAGTTGTATTAGATGCAGTTGTTGTTAAAAATGAAATAACTGCTCATGCTGTTGGAACTACTACTTTCTATCCTGATGTTAGAACTATTTTTGAAATTGGTGGACAAGATTCTAAAATTATTTTAGTAGATGATGGAATAGTAGTTGATTATGCTATGAATACTTTATGTGCTGCTGGTACAGGATCATTTCTTTCAAGTCAGGCGGCAAGACTTGGTATAGAAGTTGAAGAGTTTGGACCACTTGCTCTTACAAGTAAGAATCCAACAAACATTGCGGCACGTTGTACTGTGTTTGCCGAGAGTGATTTAGTTCATAAAGCACAAATGGGACATAAAAAAGAAGATATAGTTGCAGGACTTTGTAAAGCTGTTGTTACTAATTATTTAAATAATGTTAGTAAAGGAAAACGTATAGCATCTCCAATAGTATTTCAAGGTGGAGTTAGTAAAAACGTTGGAGTTATTAAAGCATTTGAAGAAGCATGTGATTGTGAAGTTACAGTAGATCCAAACTCACATTTAATGGGTGCAATTGGAGTTGCAATACTTGCACGTAAATCTAAAAAAGAAAAAACCTTTTCATTCTCAGTACAAGATATCGATTTCCAAACTAAAGGAGTTGATTGTAATGGATGTGCTAATCACTGTGAGATAATTTGTGTTTATCGTAATAAAGAATTAATTGATTCTTGGGGTAATAGATGTGAAAGAGGTGCTATTAAGCAAAAAAGAAATAAAGTAAAAATATAATTATTTATGGGAGGTTTTATTATGCTTGATATAAAAAATATAAGAGTTGGAAAAAGATTATTATTTACAGGTGATAGTTTTAGTATAAATAAAGGTAGTTTAAAAATAGAGTACTTTTTAAATGTAGATCAATCATTTGGAGATTTTTCTTATGATGATTTATATATTGTTAAAAGAAAAATAAATCCTAGTAGAGATTATTATAAAAAAGCATTTGATATTAAATATATGAGTGATGAGGCTATTAATGGATTTTATCTTTTAATAGATGGTAATGATGATTTTGCTTATGTTAGAGAAGAAGATAGATTAGTTATTCCTAAAAGATTTGATATTGCAACACCTTTTAATGAATATGGCTATGCAATGATAGCAGATAAAGGAAGTGTTACTTGGATAAATAAAAATTTTGAATATTTTAATCCTGATACTAATACTTTTGTAGATCCTTCTAAAGGAAATTTTGTTGCTTTTAGAGAAGTACATGAATTTAATGGCCTTAATAATCCATTATCAAAAGCAGTAGAATTTGATGATACAGTTTCATATGTTAATACAAATGGTAAATTACAAGGATTTAGATATATACTTAATGATGGAAGTATCTCTTCATGGGATAAAGAATTATTTGATGATTTAGAATTTACAAATTTCGATAATAGAGGTATTATGATACCACCTAAAAGAGATATTGCTTTAGTAGAAGATGGATATATTTATTCTAAAGATAAAGTAGATGAAATAGATAAAAAACAAGTAAAAAATAAGATTATAGTTAAGAAGTAGGAGAAAATATGGATTTTGATAACGTTATAGCACTTACCTTTAATGATGATATGAGACAATATTTGATAAATGCTAATAGAGATACTGGTATGTATGATGCCAATATTATGATTGATAATAATACTAACATTAATAAATCAGAAGAGATTGCTAGAATTAGTGATGATGTAGTTAATGGATATAGACTTTTTATAGATGAAGCTGGGTTCTATGGTTATATAAAAGAAGATGATTTAGAAATTTTACCATATAGATTTGATTTAGCTACTAATTTTAATGAATATGGTCTAGCAATAGTTGCATATAGTGGTACTGTCTCATGGATAAATAAAGATTTTAAAATATTTTCATCCGATGAAGAATGTTTCATAGATATAGAAGATAATTCTTATATTTTAGGATTTAAAGAAGTATATAATTTTAGTGGTAATAAAAATCCTTTATCTAAAATAGTTACTTTTGATGATGATATATTCTATTTAAACACTGAAGGTAAAATACAAAAATTTAAATATAAATATGATGATGGAAAAACTTCTAGTTGGGATAGAGAATATTTTAATGATACTGATTTTAGAAACTTTGAAGAAAGTGGGTATATGATTTCAAAAGATGGAAAGATAGTTTTAAGTGAAGATGGATATATTTATACAGGAGAAGAAATCAAAAACATTTTAAATAACAAAAAATTGAGAAAGAGAAAATGATATGAACCCCATTTCTTGGACAAAGGAATGAGGTTTTTATATGAGCAAATTGACTTATGAAGATAAAATAAATTTATATAACGATAGAAAAGAAGGATTATCAGTAAATTCAATATCAAAAAAATATGGGATAAGGAAATCTGGAATAAATTATTTAGTAAAATTAATAGATATACATGGTTATGATATTATAAGGAAAACAAAAAACAGGAAATATCCAATATATTTTAAACAAAATGCAATAGATAGAGTTTTATTAAATAATGAACCAATATGGTCGGTAGCATTGGATATAGGTCTACCTGGTGACGGAATGTTGGTAAATTGGATTAAAAAATATAAAGAAATGGGTTATAATGTAGTTGAGAGAAAGCGAGGGCGAGGTCCAACTATGAAAATAACTAAGAAAAAAGAAAATGAAACAGATAAAGAAAAGATAAAAAGATTAGAAGAAGAAAATTTATATTTGAAAGCAGAACTAGAATACTCAAAAAAATTGAGAGCCGTTGTTCAAGCAAGGAAGAATCAACAACAGAAGAAAGAGTAACTGTTGTAAAAGAACTTCGGCTAAAATATCCATTAAAGATTCTTCTACAAATATCTGGATTAGCTAAATCAGTTTACTATTATACTTTATCAAAAGAAGATAAAGATAATAAAAATATTGAAATAATGGAAAAGATTAAAGAAATATTTTTCCATCATAAAGAAAGATATGGATACCGAAGAATTACATTAGAACTTAAAAATCAAGGTTATAATGTTAATCATAAAAAAGTTTATAGATTAATGGTTAAATTAGGATTAAAACCATTAAAAAGAAACAAAAGAAAATATTCATCATATAAAGGAACAGTTGGTAAAATAGCTAATAATCTTATTAAAAGAGAATTTGATGCAGATAAACCAAATGAAAAATGGTATACCGATGTAACGGAATTTAATCTAAGAGGAGAAAAATGTTATCTATCACCTATACTTGATGGATACAATGGTGAAATAATTTCTCATAGTATTTCTAAATCACCCAACTTAGAACAAATAAAAGATATGTTAGATAAAGGATTTAAAAATAAAGATTTAGAAGGATTAATATTTCATTCAGATCAAGGATGGCAATATCAACATCAATCTTATCAACAGAGATTAAAGAATAAAGGAATAAGACAAAGTATGTCTAGAAAAGGAAATAGTATGGATAATGGGATGATGGAAAATTTCTTTGGTATTTTAAAAACAGAAATGTTTTATGATCAAGAATATAAATATAAAACATTAGATGATTTAATGAAAGCAATAGATGATTATATTCAATATTATAATTATGATAGAATTAAAGTAAAATTAAAAGGACTGTCTCCTGTAAATTACAGGTTACAATCCTCTAATAATTAAACTGTCCAACTTTTGGGGTTCAGTTCAAAATAATTCTCTTTTTCTTTTCTTGACTTTATTTTTTAATATGCTACGATATAATTGTCAGGGTAACTTGATAATAAAATAATATCGGAGGAAAAGATGAGTAAATTTTTAACTTATGAAAAAGATATAGAAAAAGAGGTTGGATTTATTGAAAAAAATATAAATGAGGAGGATATAAAAGAAATACTTTGTGCTGATATAAAAACTACTGATAATTATAAAGTATATAAATATAAAATAAATGGTAGTACTTATAAAACTGTTGTTAGTAAAGAATATGATAATTTAAGAATGACAGAAATAGATATAAAACCTAAAACAGATGAATTTGTTAATGGATACAAAGTTGTAAGAACTGTTACAGGAGCATACTCTTACAAAAGAGAATTAGATAATCTTGTATTAGAGTGTAGATTTGATATTGCAACAAACTTTAATGAACATGGACTTGCCTTAGTTGCACGTAATGGAAAAGTAACTTGGATGAATCAAAACTATGAGTTACTTAACATAAGAGGAGAATTTGTTCCATATAAAGGCATTATAGATAATCCTAATGAATTTGGTTTTCAAGGAGTAGGAGCTTTCTCAAAAGGAGATATACCTTTATCTAGAGTAGTAGATCGTAATACAAAAATTTTATCTAAAAACAATAGTACAGTAAGTTTCGGTTTTGCTTATGTAGAGCCAAATGGTAAATATAAAGCATTTTGTGAGTACGATGGTGAAAGTTTAAGTAATCATAAAACTGTAAACTTTGAAAAAGGTTATGGTGTAGATTTTGATGAAAATGGATGTGCTTTTGGTACTAACTATATTATTTTTGCAAATGGTGGATATGTAGCAACTAGTAATTTAAGAGATATAGCAAAAAAAGAATTCTTTGTTAATGCTATTAATAAACAAGTAACAAAAGCTTGTAACGAACAAGGAAAACAATATGTAAAAGTTGATCATAAACCTAGATTTATAAATAGTACAAATAATCTACCAACAAAGACAGAAGACTAAACTTCTGTCTTTATTTATGTAAAGTACCATATTTTACCATAATAGTATTATATATATATTTTGTATAATTATATTGTTAAGGTAATTTAAAAGTATAGCAATTATATTTTTTAGTACACTATATAATATATAAAGGTTGGTGATATCATGTATAAAATAAAAAATTTTCTAAACAAAAGAAATAGCTTTCTAGTAGTAATGACACTTACTATTTTTCTTGTTTGTATAGTTAATGCATCATACGCTTTCTTTACTGCAACAGCAGAAAGAAAAGGTGCATTAAATATTGTTTCTGGTAATTTATATTCATTAATATCTAGTGGAGATTTAAATGATAATAAGCAAATTACTATAAACGGTAATTCAACAAAAACAATAGATGTAAAACTTACTAATGCAAACGGAATAGATGCTAAATTTAATTTTTACTATATTACAAATGCTAGTGATGTAGAAATAGGATATACTAAAGCAGGTGATGATTGTCCTAGTAGTGAAGGAATTGTTTTACCTAAGAATGGAGATAAGGGAGATTCTAAATCTTATGTTATACAAATAAAAAACAATTCAGCAAGTGATGCTACTATTACTTTTGGAAGTAAAGCAGGACTTTCTAATTTAGCATTAGAATTTCCAGGTGATGGACATGTAATATCTCCTGTTGTATGTAACAATACATCAGAAGAAACAATAAAAGGTCTTCCATATAATTCTTGTGAAGATGTTGATTATAATAACGAAAGTGCAAATAAAAATGCTATGTTTATTGTTAGACACAAGGGAGAAGAAAAAGATGTTATAGATTATAGATATATAGGAGATAATCCAAATAATTATGTTCAAATAGATGGAGAAAGTAGTAAATGGAGAATAATAGGAGTATTTGATGATCCAGTAGCAGATGGAGAAACGTCTGGTAAAAAGATAAAACTAATAAGAGATGAGATATTACCAGATAATTATTCTTGGGATAATACAACAGAAACGAATTATGGTTCCAATAATTGGAACTCTGCTACTCTTCAAAAAATATTAAATAGTGGACCATATTGGAATAAAGAAAATGGAACATGTGCAAGTGGAACAACATTAGGAGCAACAAAATCATGTGATTTTTCTACAACTGGACTATCTAGCACATTAAAAGAAATGATTGCAAATATGAAGTGGTATTTAGGAGCTGGACCTTGGCTTGAGAATAGATCTACAGAAGCATTTTATACATTAGAAAGAGGCTCAACTAAAGCTGGAGCTTCTGGTAGTACAACAACATGGGATGGAAAAGTTGCGTTAATGTATCCAAGTGATTATGGATATACATATGCAAATGGTGTTAGTACTGCGTGTTATAATACCTTAGCAAATGGTAGTGGTAATAAGTGTAATCAAACAGAGGCTGCTAAAGGATGGCTTGCTAACACAAGTAAGCATCAGTGGACGCTCGCTCCGTATTCCGCCGACGCTAACTATGTGTTCTATGTCTCCACCAACGGCTATGTCAACAACAACAACAACGCGTGGCTCGAGTATGAGGTCCGCCCTGTTGTATATTTAAAATCTGATATAAGTATTACTGGAGGAAGTGGTACTCAAGATAGTCCATATATAATTTCATAAAATAAATGAAATATAATTTCGAAAAAACTCTTAAATTTATTATGTTAAATTGAGAGTTTTTTTCTTGACAAATTTTTTTATACGTTGTATCATTGTTAATGGTTAGGAGACTAACTAAATGGGGTGAGAGACTTGGAGAGATATCCACTAAGAGAAATTAAAAACTTTGATAACGAAGTAAAAAGAAAAATATTTATGAAAAATAAGAAAAATAATAATATTAATAATTTTTCTCAATTACAGGTAATACAATATTTATTAGATAATCCTAATAAAGATGTAACTCAAAAAGAGTTAGAATGTTTACTTAATATTAGGAAATCTACTATGTCTGGGATAATTGATACAATGGAGAAAAAGAATATTATTAAAAGAATTTCATCTGTGGTTGATGGACGTAGTAAAGTAATTAAATTTACTGATGAGAATATTAAACGTCATAAAATTATATTAAAAAAAATGACTAAAATTAATAATATTATTACTTCTAATATTTCTTCTGAAAAATTAGAGATTTTTTTTGAAGTATTAGATACAATGAAAAAAAATATGGAAAGAGAGGAAGAGAAAATTGATAAAATTATTTAAGAATTTTAATAAAAAAGAAGGATTACTTTTTGTTTTGTGTATATTACTTGTTTCTTTTGGTGTATGGCTTGATTTAAAGATGCCTGATTATATGTCAGAGGTTACTGTTTTAGTTCAAACTTCTGGTAGTAAGATGAGTGATATATTAGAACAAGGTTTTTATATGATGCTTTGTGCTTTTGGTTCACTTATCTCAGCAATTATAGTTGGTTATTTAGCATCATACTTATCCGCAGTCTTTTCACGTAATGTAAGATATAAAATATTTAAAAAAGTAGAAGATATGGGAGTTGCAGATATTAAACAATTCTCTATTAGAAGTCTTATTACTAGAACTACTAATGATGTAACTCAAATAGAGATGCTTATTGCAATGGGACTTCAAATGATGGTTAGAGCACCCATTATGGTTGTTTGGGCTATCATTAAGATAATTAATAAAAATATAGAATGGACTTTACTTACTGGGGCAGGTGTTATTTTATTACTTGCAACAGTTATTACTCTTTTACTAATAGTATTTCCTAGATTTGCTAAAGTACAAAAATTATTTGATAAAATCAATGGAGTTGCTAGAGAGAATTTAACTGGTATTAGAGTTATTAGAGCATTTAATGCAGAAGAATTTCAAAAGAATAGATTTGAAGAAGTCAATAGTGATCTTACTAGTATGCAGATGTTTAATCAAAGATGTTTTGCAATACTTAATCCTGTAATTAACTTTGTTATGCATTTTCTAACACTTGGTATTTACTTTATAGGAGCATACTTAATAATGGATGCTTACTTTATATCAGATAAAATAGAACTTTTCAGTAATATGGTGGTATTTACTAGTTATGGAATGCAAGTTATTATGTCATTCTTGATGCTTGCCATGATATTTATGATGTGGCCTAGAGCACAAGTGTCTGCAAGACGTATTAATGAAGTTTTAGATAGTGATATATTAATTCATGATGGAGACTTTGATGGAGATACTGAAGTTTCTGGAGAAGTAGAATTTAAAAATGTTAGTTTTAAATATCCTGATGCAGATGAATATTTACTTAAAAATATATCTTTTAAAGCTAAAAAAGGAGAGACAATAGCATTTATCGGATCTACTGGTAGTGGTAAGAGTACTCTTATTAATTTAGTTCCTAGATTTTATGATGCAACAGAAGGAGAAGTTATAGTAGATGGAGTTAATGTAAAAGAATATAAACAGTCTGCTTTACGTAATAAAATAGGTTATGTATCTCAAAAAGCTATTATGTTTACTGGTAGTGTTAAGGATAATGTAGCTTATGGTGATAATGGTAAAGAGCATCCTAGTGATGAGAAAGTAAAAGAAGCAATTAAGGTTGCTCAAGGTGAGGACTTTGTTTTAAAAATGAATAAGAAGTATGATTCACATATTGCTCGTGGTGGTACTAATGTAAGTGGTGGTCAAAAACAAAGATTATCAATTGCAAGAGCAATTGCTAGAGATCCTGAGATTTATATTTTTGATGATTCATTTTCTGCACTTGATTATAAGACAGATTCTATACTTAGACGTGAGTTAAAAAACTATACTAAAGATGCTACTAGTATGATAGTTGCTCAACGTATAGGTACTATTATGAATGCAGATAAAATTATAGTTTTAGATAAAGGAGAATGTGTAGGAGTTGGAACACATAAACAATTACTTAAAAACTGTGATGTTTACAAAGAAATTGCTTTATCTCAACTATCAAAGGAGGAATTAGATAATGCCTAGAATTGGAATGAATAGAAAACAAGAGAAATCAAAAGATTTTAAGGGTTCTATTAAAAGATTATTTCTTAGTCTAGAAAAATGGCGTTTTTTAGTAATATTTGCTTTAATTCTTGCTTTTTCTAGTTCTATATGTGCAATAGTTGCTCCTAATATTTTATCTGATTTAACTGATGAGATTACTTTAGGACTTTCTCCTAAAGAAGATAATTTGAAAGAAATAATCACTAAGACTACTAAAGGATTACAAGATCAATCTAAGTTTGCAAGTATTCCAGTAAATCCTAATATATCATCAAGTGATAAACAAAAATTTATGGAAGTTATGCAAAAAATATCTACTGCAAGTGATGAAGAAAAGCCTAAATTACTTTTTAAATTACCTGATAGTGTATTAAAAGAAATATTAGATCCTTTTGAAGTAGGAGGAATTACTATTAATGAAAGTGATCAAATAGAGGTTTTAAGATCTTTATCTTCTGTTAAAGATTTTAAAGATACTGATAGTATGCTTAAGGTTGTAGATAATCTTCCTAAGAAAGTATATAAAGTTATTAAACCTACTTTAAATATAGATAAAGTTAAGAGTATTGCTTTAATGATGGCTTTACTATATCTTATAAGTACAGCATTTTCTTATATACAGTCATATATTCTAGCTACTGTTTCTAATAACTTTGCCAAAAAACTTAGAAGTAGTATAAGTGATAAAATAAATAAATTACCACTTAAATATTTTGATAATCATGAAACAGGAGATGTTTTATCTAGAATTACTAATGATGTTGATACAATTGGAATGCATATGAATCAGTCTTTAGCAGTACTTGCAACATCAATTACTTTATTTCTAGGATCTATCGTCATGATGTTTGTTACTAATTGGATAATGGCTCTTACTGCTTTAGCAACCAGCATATTTGGTTTTGTTGGAATGTTTATAATTCTATCTAAATCACAAAAGTACTTCTCTAATCGTCAAAAGCAACTTGGAGAATTAAATGGTTATATAGAAGAGAATTATTCTGGACATACTGTTGTTAAGGCTTATAATGGAGATAAGTTAGCTCTTGATGAGTTTGATAGAATAAATAAAAAACTTTATGTTAGTAATAAAAAAAGTCAATTTTTATCTGGTATTATGCAACCAATGATGATGTTTGTTGGTAACTTTGGATATGTTGCTGTATGTATTGTTGGAGCATTACTTACAATGAATGATTTAACTACTTTTGGTACTATAGTTGCTTTTATGATTTATATTAGATTATTTACAAATCCACTTTCACAGATTGCTCAAGCTATGACTATGTTACAATCAACTGCCGCAGCAAGTGAGAGAGTATTTGAATTCTTAGATGAAAAAGAACAAACTAAAGAGGAGAATGTTAAACATTTAGATAAATCTAAAGTTAAAGGTGAAATTGAATTTAAACATGTTAAGTTTGGTTATGACAAGAATAGAACTATAATAAAAGATTTTAATGCTAAAGCTCATCCAGGTGAGAAAATTGCAATAGTTGGACCTACAGGTGCTGGTAAGACTACTATGGTTAACTTGCTTATGAAGTTTTATGATATAGTTGATGGAGATATTCTAATTGATGGTGTTTCTACTAAGAGTTTAACTCGTGAGAATATTCATGATTTATTCGTAATGGTTTTACAGGATACTTGGTTGTTTGATGGTACTATTGCTGAGAACATTAAGTTTAACAAAAAGAATGTAACAGATGAAATGGTATGGGATGCATTAAAAACTGTTGGTGTTGATCATTTTGTAAAAACATTACCTGGAGGAATACATTCTGTAATAGAAGATGATTCAACTGTCTCTCTTGGGCAAAAACAACTTTTAACTATTGCTCGTGGTATGATAGAAGATGCACCATTTTTGATTTTGGATGAAGCTACTAGTAATGTTGATACCAGAACAGAAGAATTAGTACAAACTGCAATGGATAAACTTACAGAAGGCAGAACTAGTTTCATAATTGCTCATAGACTTTCTACTATTAAAAATGCTGATTTAATTCTAGTTATGAACGAAGGTAATATTATAGAAACTGGTAATCACGAAGAATTATTAAAACAAAATGGTTTTTATGCAGAACTTTATAATTCACAATTTGAAAGTTTTGAAAATTCATAAAAACAATGATATTAATTAATTGAAAAAATAATACATAAGTATTGTAAAAAAGCATTAAAATTGATGCTTTTTCTTTTCATAATTTTTTTTTAATGATATAATTTATAATGAGGAGTAGATAATATGGCAAAAAGAAAAAGAAAGAAAAACAAAAAAACTGGTTTTGAATATAGTGCAGAACTTTATGGTGTACTTTTAGTGCTTGCGGCCATATTAGGTATTGGAAAATATGGACCTATTGGAAAACTAATTGCATCCTTTGGAATTTTTCTTGTTGGAAGTGGATATGGTATATTTTTAGTAGTTTTATTTATAATAGGAATTTATCTAATTATTAAAAGAGAATTTCCAGATTTTTTTACAACTAAATTAATAGGTCTTTATATGTTAACTATTGGACTCTTAGTATTAATGCACAGAGAATATGTTATTGCAAACGAAGGAAATGTTGCTTTAATATTTCAAGATACCTTAGATGAACTTGTTATATCATTTAATAGTGTAATGACAACAGGAACAGTAAATTCAATATTTGAACTTGGTGGAGGAATACTTGGAGGAGCATTTGCAATATGTTTTGATAAATTATTTGCTTTAACTGGAATGCAAATTGTTGCTTGGGTTTTAGTAGGAGCAGGACTTAGTTTATTTACAGGCTTTTCTTTAGTAGATGCCATAAAAAAAGGTTATGCCAAAGGAAAAGAAAAACGCTCTATGCGTAAAAATAACAATATAGAAAGCACAGAAGAAGATAATAAAACATCAGTTATTATTAGTAATGGAGAAGAAGAGGAAGAAGATAATAAACAAATCGTTGTATCAAGTATAGATAAAATAACTCAAACTAAAGATGAAAATACAAAAGACGAAGAAGAAAAAGCTCATCCAGAAGTAGTCAGTGAAAACTATAATAGAAATTATCAATTACCTAGTATAGATATATTAGATAAACCTAAAAACAAGAAGAAAAATGCTAACCAGAGTGCAATTGAGAAAAATATAGTAAGTCTTGAAAATGTATTAAAAGACTTTGGTATTAGTGGTAAAGCAGTAGAAGTACACATAGGACCAACTGTTACTCAATATGAACTTGAAATTAAATCAGGAACTAAACTTAACAAAATAGTAAGTTTAAATAGGGAAATTGCTTTATCACTTGCTAAAAAAGACGTAAGAATAGAAGCACCTATACCTGGTAAAAAAACAGTTGGTATTGAAATACCAAATGAAACTCCAGTACCTGTAACATTTAGAGAAGTACTAGAAAAAATACCAGAATCTAAAAAGGATTCTAAATTGCTTGTACCATTAGGTAAAAATATTATGGGTAATGTAATATGGTGTGAAATTAATAAAACACCACACTTATTAGTTGCAGGAGCAACAGGAGCTGGAAAATCTGTATGTATAAATGGTATAATAGCATCCATTTTAATGAGAACACGACCAGATGAAGTAAAACTTATGATGGTTGATCCAAAAAAAGTAGAACTTTCACTTTATAACGGAGTACCACATTTGATGTGTCCAGTCGTTACTAATCCTAAAAAAGCAAGTGTAGCACTTGCCAAAATAGTAAGTGAGATGGATAGAAGATTTGATGTCTTTGAAGAGACTAAAACTAAAAATATAGGTACATATAATGCTTATATAGAAAAAGAAAATAAAAAACGTCCACCAGAAGAGCAATTAAAGAAAATGCCATTTATTGTAGTAGTAATAGACGAACTTGCAGATCTTATGTTAGTAGCTGCAAAGGATGTTGAAGCATCCATAATGAGAATCACTCAACTTGCACGTGCTGCAGGAATACATTTAATTATTGCAACCCAAAGACCATCAACTAATGTAATAACTGGAGTAATTAAAGCAAACATTCCATCACGTATAGCATTTACTGTTGCAAGCCAAGTTGATTCACGTACAATTCTTGATTCTGCTGGTGCAGAAAAACTACTTGGAAAAGGAGATATGCTTTTCTTACCAATGGGAGAAATTACAACTCAACGTGTACAAGGAGCATTTATCTCAGATGATGAAATAAAAAGAATTATAGATCATACAATTGAACAACAAAAAGCTGAATATGATGAAAAAATGATGAATTTAGATGAAGAAGAAGTAACTAGTGATAAGAGTGCTAGCCAAATAGAGGATGCTAATCAAAAAGAAGAGTATGATGATCCACTATATAATGATATAGTAGAGTTTGTAGTTCAAACTCAAAAAGCTAGTGCTTCATTATTACAAAGAAGATTTAAACTAGGATATAATAGAGCAGCAAGAATTATAGATTTACTAGAAGAAAGAGGAATTATTGGTCCACCTAATGGATCAAAGCCAAGAATAGTATTAGTTAAGCTTGAAAACGAGGAAGAACCACAAGAATAATACTATTCTTTTTTTCTTAATATGTTATAATAATATTATAGTTAAAAGGAGGAAAATATGATGAATATTTCAACGCCACATATGAAAAATAAAATTGGAGATATTGCTAAAACAGTTATAATGCCAGGAGATCCATTACGTGCAAAATATATTGCTGAAAAATATTTAGATAATGCACACATTGTAAACACAGTAAGAAATACTCTTGGATATACTGGATTTTACAAAGGAAAAGAAGTTACAGTGTTTGCAAGTGGTATGGGTATTCCAAGTATGGGAATTTACTCCTATGAATTATTTACATTTCATGATGTAGAAAAAATTATAAGAATAGGTTCTTGTGGTTCAAATCATAAAGGAGTAAATTTATTAGATATTATTCTAGCAGATTCTGCTTATAGTATATCAAGTTTTCCTAAAGTATATGCAGCAGAAGAGGTTAATAGGGCTGATGCATCAAAAGAGTTAACTAATCATATAGAAGAAATATTGAAGAAGAAAGATATTTCTTATAAGAAGGGCTTAGTGTTAACATCAGATGTTTTTGACGCTTATCGAGATCAGACAAGTTATAAGAGTCCTTATCCAAAAGATTTAAATCCTTTAGGAGTAGATATGGAAACATTTTGTCTTTTCTATTTAGCTCATAAATTAAATAAAGAAGCAGCATGCCTTTTAACTGTATCAGATAGTTTAAATGATAATAAAAAAATAACTAGTGAACAAAGAGAAAAAAAATTAAATAAAATGATAAAAATTGCATTAGAATCCATATAAAATTACATTAAAACAACAAATTAAGTATATACTAAAAGCGAGGTGAAAAGATGAAATACAAAAATATAGATATGGGCTCATATAATTTACATCTAATAAAAACAAAAAAATTTAAAACAATTGCGGTAAGAATTAGTTTTAGAAATAAAATTCATAAAGAAGATACAACCATACGTAATATCTTAACAGATTTACTTACTCATTCAACAAAAAAGTATAAAACTAAAAAAGATTTGGTTATAAAGACACAAGATTTATATGCTGTTAACCTAACTGCTGGAAGTACTAGATTAGCAGATCAAATAAATACAGAATTTACATTGACTTGTTTAAATGATAAATATACAGAAGAAAATAATTTCTCAGATAGTTTAGAGTTCTTCAGTGAAGTAATATTTAACCCTAATGTAGAAAACAATGAATTTAATCATGAAGTCTTTGATATTATTTACGATAATGCCAAAACATCTCTAACAGGAATCAAAGAAAATTCTTCTTATTATAGTCTAATACGTTGTTTAGAAAATATGGATGAAAAATCTCCTATGTCTTATCGTATGGTAGGATATTTAGAAGATTTAAAGTCAATTACACCAAAAAGCATTTATGAATATTATCAAAACATGATAAAAAGAGATTTAATAGATATTTCTGTAATAGGAGACTTCAAAACCAAAGAAATGGAACAACTAATTAAAAAAAATTTTAAATTTAACACTTATAAGAAAAAAATTAATATTCAAACATTAAAATCAAATAAAAAAATTATAAGAAAAAAAATAGTTAAAGAACAAGAGGAAAATAAACAATCAAAACTAGCAATAGGTTGTCGTATATCAGAACTTTCATCTTTTGAAAGAAATTATGCCCTAACACTGTATAATTTAATTTTAGGAGGAATAGGAGATTCAAAACTATTTAACGAAGTAAGAGAAAAATCTTCTCTTGTATATTACATAAATTCAATTCCTAATAAACTAGATAATACACTTCTTATAAGAGCAGGTATTTCAAAAGAAAATTTTGAAAAAGCAATAAAACTAATAGAAAAACAATTAAATCAAATGAAAAAAGGAGACTTTACAGAAGAAGATATAAATAAAGCAATACAAATATATAAAAATTCATTAGAAGAAATAGAAGAGAATCCTGAATATTTAATGGAAGCATATTACTTAATGGATTTAATTGGGATTGACAACTTAGATACAAGACGAATAAAAATAACAGAAGTAACAAAAGAAAATATAATAAAAATTGCTAAAAAAATAAAAATTGATACAATCTATTTGTTAGAAGGTGATGATGAATGAAATCAATTGAACTTTCAGGATTAGAAAAAAAAGTATTTTACGAAAGACTAGGAAATGGATTAGATATTTATATGATTCCATATGATGATAAAAAAAATTATTATATTAGTTATGCAACAAGATATGGATCAGTAACAACAGAGTTTATACCAGAAGCAGCAAAACATCAAATAAAAGTACCTACAGGTATTGCACACTTCCTAGAACATAAAATGTTTGAAAATGAAAATAGAGAAAGCCCATTTGTTTTTGGAGCAAAATATGGAACAGGGTATAATGCTATGACATCATTTGATTCTACACAATATATTTGCTATGGAACAAAACACTTTCATAAAAACCTAGAATTTCTTTTAAGTTTTGTTAATGAACCCTATTTTACAGATGAAAATGTAGAAAAAGAAAAAGGCATTATTATAGAAGAATTAAAAATGTATCAAGATATGCCAGAGTCAGTTTTAGAAAATAAATTAAGAGAAATAACTTATAAAAACCATCCTAGAAGAATAGATATAGGTGGTAGCATAGAAGATGTAAAAAAAATTACTAAAGAAGATTTGTACAACTGCTATAACACTTTCTATAAACCAAACAACATGTTCTTACTTATTGTAGGATTTTTTAACAAAACAGAAGCACTAAAAACAATAAAAAACACATTAAAAAAATATGAAAAAAATAATAGTGGAATGATAATTCAAAAAAAATATAAAGAACCAGAGTCAGTATTTAAAAAAGAAGAAGAAATAAAAGCTAATATTCAAATACCAAAAGTAGGAGTAGCCTTAAAAATAAATAAAGATAAATTAAAGTTTAAAGATAATTTTAAATTAGATTTGTATTTGCAAATGTTATTAAGTACTATGTTTGGTATTTCATCAGATTTTAGAGAAACATTACGAGAAAAAAAATTATTTAATTCTTTTTACACTAGTATGGAAAGTGCAGATAATTTTAGAGTATTACAATTTGTTGCAGAAACAAATGAACCAGATAAGTTTATAAATTGTTTAAAAGAATTTATAAAAAAAATAGAAGTAAAAGAAGAAGATTTAAACAGGATTAAAAAAGTTTGGATTGCAAACGAAGTAAAAATGATTGATGTGATTGATAATACTGTATACAATCAATTTGACGATATTTTAAAATATGGTAATGTAATAGAAGATAAAGTAGATATAATACGTAGTCTAAACAAAAAAGAACTAGACAAAATAATAAATAAAATAAATTTAAATAATATAGCTGTTGTAAAGATGCTACCAAATAAGTAGTATCTTTTATATTTATGTGATATAATATAAAAGATTTACAAACACACTGAGGTGACTAACTATTAAAAGTCAATAATAATTTGAAATAATTTAATAGTTTGTTATAAATTGGAAAGAAACCCAT
>CANQHJ010000002.1 GCA_947623665.1 uncultured Bacilli bacterium | reverse complement strand
AATAGTAAAGGAACGACTATTAAAAGTAATATTACTTTTAATACCATATATATGGTATCTTTTTTAGAAAGTTTAATCTTATCTTGTCTATATTTTAAGAATACATCAACAAAAAACATAAACAATACCATCAAATATAATGTAAGTGCTATTTGTTTAGTATAAATCAAAAAACTTAAACCAATAGATAGTGCTATTAAATTGAATTTACCAAGAGGATTTTTAGAAGTTATTATAAATCCAAGTAAATAAGCAACTAATATAGCCATTAAATAATCATTATAAATAGTATTAATTACATTATGCATATCAAATAACAAAACAGTTAAAAATACTATTCCCATTATAAACACAGTTTTTACTATATTATTAATTTTATAAAATTTTTCATTGGTATCAAAAAATGGAATAAACAATGAAAAACAAAATAAATTCATACATCTTACTAAATATGCTTCTTTATATCCACCTGCAATATTACAAAAAAACAATTCTAAAAGTTGCATAATAGGTGGATAATCTTTATGTGCTAATAAAGTAGAAGTTAGAATAGAATAAAATCTATCAAGTCTAAGCATTTCTTTAATCATCATACCCCAATGAGAAAATTCATCTGCTGCCGTAAATGATTTATTAAAATCAAAAATAAATATTACCACATATGCTACTAAAAAAGCATAAAATCCTTTAGAAAAAAAGTTTTTCTTTAATAAAGTAAAATCTTTCTTCTTTACCATCATATAAATTAAAGTAACTATAAACATAATTGCAAATAAAATATTTAAAATAAAACCTATTTTAAATGTATGAAATATTACTTGACTAAAAAAATATACAAATGCATTAATCATCATTGTAACAGGTAAACACTTACCAAAACTTTTCTTAGATACTAACACTAATAATCCATTTGCTAAAATAAAATATATTATCGGAAATAAAAAGCCCATAATTATCACTCCAATCTAAAAATAGTATAAAACAAAAAGAGATAAAAGTATATCCCTTTTTATTAATAAACAAAATATTTAGGATTATATTGGAAATTACCAGCTACACTAGAATCAACATTTCCTGAAATACCAGGAACATATGAGGATCTAGTATATTGCCATAATCTATAAGTATCATTAATAGGATGTCCATAACCTAAGTAATGACTATAATGAGAAATCCAAGTTACTCTATTCCAAATAGATTCATCTTTATCATGTAAAGTCTGTTCCATTCGTGCTGGACCTGAATATATTTGCCAATTTCTAAATTTATTACTAAGATTTCCACTATACGAATTAGCATAATTTTGCATTTGTTTATCAAATTCTCTAATAATAGGTTCATAATTAGAATAATTCCAATATCTATTAGAATCGTCTTCCCATATTTCTAAATCATAGAATATTGAATGATGCATATCATTCATATCATATTTATCAACAGCTGCCTCAATTGCTTTAGCATCCATTGCACCACTATGAGCACAACCAAAATGAAGATCTAAATCATCACTATCAAGACAATAACTATCATTATCTGCATAACTATATAAATATATTCCATAATTTATTCCATACTTTCTTACACCGTCAATATTTTTTTTAAGTTTTCCATCAAGACCATCTCTTTTAAAGTAAGCACCAACCCTAATAATTACACCATCTATTTCATCTCTTTCATCATCACGTCCTGCATATTTTACTTGCTCCCAATCAATATCTTTTTGATGATGAGACACATCAATTATTCTTTTGGCATCAGATACAAGCAACATTCCCGCAGAATTAAAGAAATATTTTCTTCCATCAATATATTTAAAATCATTAGCACGTTGATTAAATGGATATGGCGTAGTATAAGTCTGGAAAGTAATACCTGCATAAGAATCTACTCCCCAACTACCTTCACGATAAATATCATTTGTATTACCAGGAGCAGGTTGACCTTTTTCAACAAGTTTAATCTCAATAGCCTCAAGTGCTTTTCCAGAACCACTAGTTCCAGTTTTTTGATTATTAGAAGCCCAATCAAGCCATCCTATATTACCAACATGAACTCGATAGTATACATCAAAATAATCAGCAATTTCACCAGTTAATTTTATTCTAATACCTTCAAGTTTTAACGACTCTCCAGTAGTACCACCAAGAGCTCCATCACGTACATAATCTTTCGTCCATCCCTTATGTCCAATATTAACCATATATTCAATACTACCTTCTAAAGAAGTATTAGAAAGTTTTATTTTTACAGCTTCCATAGGTTTAGCTTGTCCAGTTGTTCCTGCTAACTCTCCATTTTTAACTTCTTCTTTCCATCCAACTTTACCAACATGAGCTTGATAACTAACATCTACAGCTTTACTTACAAATGCTCTTCCACCTTTATCTACTTTTGTATCTCTTGTTACTAATTTAACTTGAATAGCCTCAATAGGAGTATTAAATCCTTCACTTCCTGAAACTTCACCATCTTTTGCCCAACCTAACCATCCTTTATCTTTAATATATACTCTATAATATATAGAGAAAATCTCATTAACTTTACCAGTAAGTTTAATTCTAACAGCTTCAATTAAATTATCAGATTGAATATCCCCAGCTAAAGTGCCATCACTTACTTCACCTAACCAATCATTATTAATACTTTTTATTTGATAATTAACTTGACCAGCATACATTTGACTTTCAAGAGATAATTTCAAAGATTTAATACCTTTAGATTGACTAGATTTTTCAGCACTACCAGAAGTAGAACCATCAGATGCTTCTTTCGACCAATCAGTATCATAAGTACTATATTTTATATTAGGAATAGCATTCAAAAAACTAGGAGTAGATTGATCAACAGGAGTAGATTTATTAACTATTTTAATTTCTATTGCTTGTAAAGCTTTAGCACCATTAACACTACCAGCAGACTCTCCATTCTTAGCCCATCCTAACCAAGTATAACCATCAACATCAGAAATATAAGTACGATAATAAACATCATATTTTTTCTCTAAATCTTTAGTTAATCTTATTCTAATTGCTTCTACTGCTTTACCTTTTCCAGTTGTTCCTGCTACTGCATCATTTTTAACTTCATCTTGCCATCCAATACCAGAAACATGTGCTTGATAAATAATATCTCCTTTAACAGAGTCATCATTAACTTTTATCTTTAATGCTTCTAATCTATTACCGATAACACCAGCTGTCTCACCACTATTAACATAATCTTGCCATCCCACATCTGAAACATGCGCTTTATAAGAAATTAAAGTATCATTTGATAAGTATGCTAGAGTATCAGATTTAGGAGGAGTATCACTTGTAATAACCTTAACTTGAATAGCTAATACTTTAGCATTTAAACCAGTTGATCCAGCAGGCTCTCCATTCTTAGCCCATCCTAACCATCCATGTCCAGCAACATAAGTCCTATAAAATACACTAAAATATTTAGTAATTTCTCCAGACATATTTATTTTAATAGCCTCTATTCCATCACTACTATTAATATCTCCAGCTTCATTATTATCTAAAGTATCACTTTGCCAATCTCCATTAAAATTTTTAACTTGATAATTTATTTTTGCTTTATACATTTGGCTTTCAAGATGAAGTTTCATTGCTTTTAAATTATTAGCATCATCATTAGCAGAACCAGAAGTTGTTCCATTAGAAACTTGCTTACTCCATGCATCACTACTATATGTACTATAACTAATTGATGGAGTAGCATTCATAAAACTAGGAGTACTAGGATCTATAACTTCTGAGTCTTTTTTTACTAATTTAACTTGAATTTGATAAACAGCTTTAGCAGCACCACTACTTCCAGCATCCTCACCATTTTTTGCCCAGTTTAACCAACCAATATCTTGAATTTTAACACGATAAAACACATCATATATATCCGCTAAATTACCAGTAAGTTTAATTCTAATTGCTTCTACTGCTCTACTTTGTCCAGTTGTCCCTACTTGTGCACCATTTTTAACTTCATTTTGCCATCCAATACCAGAAACATGTGCTTGATACACTATACTTCCATCAGTAAATTGATAATCTAAATTAAGTTTTAATGCTTCTAATCTATGTTTATCAACTCCTGCTTCTGTATTATTAGTTACATAATCTTGCCATCCTACATCAGAAACATGGGCTTGATATTTTAAAACCATTGGTTTAACAATAGAAGCATCACTAGTAGCAGGACCACTTTCAGTCTTTTTTACAAGTTTTATTTGTACTGCCTCTAAATTCAAACCTAAACTTGTAGTACCAGCAATTTTCCCATTTTTAGTCCATCCTAACCAACCAGTTTCTTCTACATGTGCTCTATAATAAATATCATATTTCTCTGCTAGTTGACCAGTAAGTTTAATTTTAATAGCTTCCATACTTAAATGTTTACCTGTAGTACCAATCATCTCACCATTTCTTACACTAGCAAACTCTTGCCATCCTATATCAGAAACATGTGCTTGATACTTTATATCACCATCTATTCCAGATTCAAGTTTTATTCTAAGAGCCTCTAATCCTTTCTTTATTCCAGTAGAACCACCAGTCTCACCATCATTTACATATTCTTTCCATCCTACTTCTTGTACATGACCTTGATAAGTAATCTTAGCATCATCATTTAATATTTTCTTAGTAACTGAATTATTTACTTTCTTTACTACATCAAAACTCTCACTAATACCATTTATAGTAACTTTTACTTTATCTTCACTATCATCAACATTAACATCAACATCTCCTAATATATCTTTAAAATACTTAACAACAGTCTCTTTCTTAGTATCAGACAATTCTAAAGTTAAAGTATTTTCATAAGTAAATTCTCCACTATAGCTATCATTATATCCATTTAAAGTATATTTAACGCTATTACCTTCTATTTTATTTATAGTTATATTGATATTATTATCATTAACTTTTTCTTTTAATATTTTAAGAAAATAATCTTTTTTATTAAAATTAGCATTATAAATCAAGTTAATACTATCACTAACATTAACTTTATAATTAAAATCTTTATCACCACTATTATCTTTTAATCCAATAACCTTATCAGTTAAACTAATATTTTTAGAAGAGGAATTTTTATCACTATCCCCAACTGCATAAACAGGCATCACATATGTAAAAAGAATTACAAAAACTAATAAAATTTTAAGTACTTTCTCAAAATATCCTTTCATAAATATAACCTCCTACCCTATATGGACATTATAATCCAAAATTCAACAAAACTAAATATATTTTAATAAATATATATTATTTTTACGTAAAAAAATAAAAAAGAAAAGAAAAAATTCTTTTAATTATTTTTTCTTAATTTCACTTTTTAAAAGTGATATTTCTTGAATCAAAAGTGTTGTTTTTTTCTTCTGACCAGAAACTATAATAGTTAAAGCCATTGTCAAAAATGTAAGTAAAACAAGAACTATTCCAATAATCATATTAGACATAGTTTGAAATCCAGCTTTTTCTGTTATAAAAGCAAATGTATTAGGAAACACAGCAACCATAAAGATTACTAAAGATATAAAATACCATAATAAAGAGTATTTTTCAGGCATTCTTCCTTTTTTTAATATTATTGTAGTAATTATAAATAAAACAACTGAAAAAGTTATTAAAGCAATTATCAAATTTAAGGGCATCTTTTATACCTCCTTATCCTTATAACTAAAAGTGATAAACAAACATTTACCATATAATATATATTTTTCCAAGAACCAATAGATGATACTCCTGCTGTTCTCTCTTGCATTTCAACAGGAACTTCTTTTATTACAAATTTTTTTCTAAGAAGTTCTGCATTTGTAACAGGTTCTGGATATTCAGGTGGATATGATATAGAAAAATCTTTAATAATCTCTTTAGAACAAGCTCTAAATCCTGATGTTACATCATATATTTTATATCCAGTAGTAATTTTTAAAAAGAAAGAAATTATTCTTATACCTATTCTTCTTGCAAAAGAAGTTTTAAATGTATCAATATCTGATACAAATCTAGAACCAATTACAAAATCAGCCTCTTTACTTTTTATAGGTTCAATAATATTTTTAACATAATTAACATTATGTTGTCCATCACCATCAAATTGAACTGCAATATCATATCCATTCTTATAAGCATATTTATATCCAGTCTGAACAGCACCACCAATTCCCAAATTATGAATTAAATCAATAACAGGTATATTATTATTATGGCAAATTTCACTAGTTCTATCCGTTGAGCAATCATTAATAACTATAACATCTAACTTTTCTTTATTATTCTTATTATATTTCATAATATTATTATAAGTATTCAAAATATTTGCTTCTTCATTATAAGCAGGTATTATCAACAAAACTTTATTTTTCACATAAACCTCCTAATTACACTTAACAGAATATATTAAAATATTATCTTCATCATATATTTTTCTAAATTTAACTATATTAGTATTATATTTATCTATTTCTTCTCCTGTTGTCAATAAATAATCAACATCTAACTTACAAACATCATTACTATTTAGAAATAAGCCTAATTGATCACTATAATTTAATTTAACTGAAGATTTTTTATTAGTTAAATTAACTAAAATATGAGCATATCTATTATATATTTTTTCTTTATTTTCTAATCCTATTTTTTTCCATAACTCAAAATTAGGATAATAATTTGTTGAATTAATTGTATCTGCACCATTAGCAACTAAATAGTTTTGAACAAAATATTGATTACCAACTACCATCCAATTAGCATCTTTATCTTTCTTTTCTATTTTTTCTATTTCTAAAGAAACAGGTTTTTTATAAATTACATCTAATCCAATATTTAAAGGATGAACCAAAACGCCACCAACAAAGGTAAAGATTGCTAATAAAACAAATACAATTTTATTAGTTTTTCTATAATTTAATAAGCATAAAAACATTACAGGAACAAAAAACATAATATCAATAATAATAAATTTAGTAGTAAAATATTTTGCATAATGAATCTTAGTAACATATATTCCAAAAGCAACAATACAAACAGCTATAATAAGGTTTTGGAACTTAACTAAATATTTTAAACTTTTTTCTTGATAATTTGACAAACAATAAAACAAAAGTAACAAACAAATAAATCCCGAAACTACCAAACATCTTCTAGGAGTAGACATAGATAGTAAAGTAATTTTTGCTACCCAACCAGGTAGTGGAACAAAATTCCAAACTGATAATAATATAACTAAAACAGTTAATCCTACTAATAAAAAGTCTTTTTTAAATTTTCTTTTATTATTATACCAATAATACATTCCCATTATAACTGGTATTGGAAATAATGATACAAATTGTGAAGCCTCACATGGATTATCCATTTCCATAAAAACACTAAAGTTTGAAATAAAATAATTAAATAAACCAAACCATCCATATCCACCTAAACTAAGTCTCTTACCAGGATATACAGTATTAGTCATAAGTGAGTATATATCATAAGATTTTAAAAGTGTAGGTACTACAATAATTCCAATCATGATAAAAATTATTGCTATTAACATCAACATCTTTTTCCAACTACAATCATCTTTGTTATTTTTCATAGTCCAAATAGATAATATTAAGAACAAATAACCATAAGGTACTTGCCATGCTGGATATAAACACATAATATAACAACATCCAACTATACCAATTAGCATAGCCAATAGTACTTGATTTAATAATTTCTTTTGTTTCAAATATTTATCAAACAATACTATTGCAATCTCACCATAAGAAATTAAAGTCCAACATTCCCACCATTGTACAACAGATGAAAAAGTTATTACTATAGCGCCCATAGTTGAATAAAACTTATTTTTTTTAAGTATTAACATCAAAAATTCAAATGAAGCAAAAAACAATAAGAAATATCCAAAATACCAAGAAAAAGAAAATGCTTGCTCTGTAGGTAAAAATAAGAATCCTAAATAATTAGGCATAGAAAGTGAACTTATAGATTTTGCAATTACCTTAGGATATAAAGTTACATAATCTAATTTAGCATTTAATATTCTACTTTTCTCATTAAAATTATTTTTAGTTTGTGAAAGTAAAGTAGGAGTTCCAACAGCCCATTCATCACCTCTTATTAATCTAGACTCTCCAAATATAGGATTAGCTATTTTAATATTATGATTAGGTTGTATTGCTTCATTATATATTGAAATAGAAGAACCATGAAAACCAAATAAGACTAATATAGCAAAAATAAATATTCCAATTATATATCTTTTATCATATATAAACTCTAATGCTTTCTTTCTATCAAAAACGCCAAAAGGAATTAACAATATAAAAAGTAACCCAAATAAAATTCCAAATCTTATAAAAGAAAATGCCTCTTCTACATATATAAACTTTTCAACTATACAAGGTATTAAAATAGATATTAACAATACTATTATTGATTTATAATATTTTTTCATTTTAACCCACCTTTAATACCTTTCTTATAATCTTTATATCCTTTATATATTGCTTTTATTTTTTCTAATTTATTATCTTCAAAAAGAATAATTTTAATCAATTCTTTTCTAGTTCTACCAAGTTCAATAGCACAATAATCTAAAAAGTCCTCCTGATATAAATCATATAAATAATGTCTATTCCTTGTTATATAATATCTTCTAGTAGCACTATGATTAGTTACAAACATCGTTCTACCTAAAAACTCTATTCTCTTAATATTTCCTAAATTATGTTTTAATTCAGCTGTATTCATTTGCACTACTTCATATTTATGTTTTTGAACATTTAAGCAATAATCAAAATCAACAGCATCTATAAACAACCAATCTTTAAATCCACCTACTTTTTTATAAACATCTAAATTAATAAGATTACCAGAAGTCATTACAACAAGTGGATAACTAATACCTGTTAGTTTTTCTCCTTTATTAAATTCAGTCCTATGACATACTGATAAAACACCTATTTTATCATAACTAAGACCTAATACCTCTTCTAATAATTTATTTTTCTTTATCTCCTGTAAAAAGTTTATCATTTTTTCCAAAGATCCTTCTTTAAATGAACTATCTTGATCCATAGTAAGAAGCCAATCAGCTTTATCTTTAATAGCTTCTTTTGCACCCTCATTCAAAGCATAAGCAATTCCTTTATTACCATTATTAGAAATATACTTAATCTTTTTATCTTTAAAAACATTAATATTATTGTTAGGAATAGGAGTATTATCAACAACATACAATTTATCTATTAAACCTAAATAAGATTTAATATTATTAATAACATTATCTTCTGGATTGTATAAAACTACTACACCTACTATCTTCATACTATTACCTCACAATCTTTCGAGCAACTTTTTTTACAAATTCTGGTACTTTAATTTTAGAAACTATTTTCCATTTTAAAGAATTTAATATCCATGCAGTCTCAGCAGAATTAACAGTCTCTAACACTTCATAATTATCTTCAATTATACTTCTTAATATTTTAGAATTATCTTTATTAACTTTAATCATCTTAATACTTTTATAAATATCATCATATTCACTACACATCTCTAAAACAGTCTTAATTTTATATTTATCAATATTTTCAATGACCTTTTGATATGCATCTTTATCACTAAATATACTATCTATTTTAGAAAGTATTTCTTCTGTACTACTATCAACATTCATAACATATCCAAATTTATATTTTTTTATTCTATCACCAACTGCACCAATATCAAAGCTTAAAACCGGAACACCACTGGCAATCTCTTCTGTAAGTGTATATGAATAAGTCTCAGCCCAAATAGAAAAATTACAAACTAAATTAATTTTATTTTCTGCAAGTAAATTAGGCAAATCTTCTCTTTTATATCTACCATGATATACATAATTTGACTTATTATTTTCTAATTCCTTAAATTCACTAGTTCCAAATAAATGATATTTAATATTTTTACTTTTAGTATGTTTAATTAATGATTGTAAAATTTTACCTCCCTTATGAGCAGCCATAACACCAACAAAAGCAACATTAAACTCTTCTGTATTATTTATAGAACTTCTATAAGAGCTTTTCTCTAAATTTAAACCATGTTCCATAACATCAATTTTTATATCTTTATAAACATTATTAATTTCTTTTTTAGTATCACTAGATGGAACAACTATTTTATCAAATTGAGATAAATTTTCTGCCCATACTTTATGCCAATTATCAACTATATTATTTTTTATACCTGTTTTATATACTAAACATTCACCACAGTTTTTCTCTTTCATTCTAGGACAATACCTCTCCATCTTATATAACATATTAATAGAAGGACATAATGAATAAAAATCATGAAGAGTAATCATCGAATAAACACCTCTTTTTTTACACACATCAACAACATCAAAAAAATGTCCTAACATATGATGAATATGAACAGTATCAATTCTAAATCCCTCAATTATTTTATCTATCATATCTCTATATTGCCTATTATAAAAAGAAAACATACCATAATTATCAACTGGATTAAATTTAACCATTTTCTCATCATTTTCAAAATATGAAACTAATTTATAAATACCATCTGAGGGCGCTAAAACATGAAAGTTATAATACTTTCTTAAATTTTGTATTAAATCCCATACATGTAGTGTTGTTCCTCCAACACTATTTTTAGCATCTTCCCAATCATGTATTAATATTAAAATATTCTTTCTATCATGAAGTTTTATCTGATAATCAATATTTTCACATATCTTTTTTATAGGAAAATTCTCACACCAAAGTTCAATTCTTCTAGAATATACAGGATATCTATCATGAAGTGTCTTCAAATTTTCTTTAACTAATTTTTCTCTCTCTTCTGAAAATGATTGTTTTTCTTTATGATAAATTATTACATTATCACACAATATATTTTTATACCCATAATCTAAACATCTAAAAGAAAAATCATTTTCCTCTCCATATCCACGACCAAAAGCCTCTACATCAAAATAACCAACAATGTCTAAAACTTCTCTTTTAATAAACATACAAAATCCATGAGCAGTTGGCAACTGCTGATTTTCATTATATGCAACATCTTCTATCAATTTAGAATACTCTGCAAGCGTCATATTATTAGGTAAATCATTTTCTTGCAACCCCACTGGCACAGAAACTAAAGTAGCATTATTAGAAAGTGGTGTTACTGTAGCTATCATTTTTTCACTATATGCACACTTAACTATTTTTTCTAACCAACCATCTGTTACCTCAGTATCACTATTTAAAAGTATTACATCATTTTTTGAATACTTCATACCTTTGTTAACAGTACCAACAAAACCTAAATTTTCTTCATTCTTCAAAAGTTTAATAAAATCATATTTTTTTTCATATTCTTCTAGTTTAGGTAATACTTTTTCATCACTACTTTTATCATCAATTAATATTAACTTATTACCATCAAACTTAGTATTTTTAATTATTGACTCGATACACTCAATAACACAATCGTATGCATTATATATAGGAACAATAACATCACATTTACTCATACTATACCTCCTCTGCAAAACCTTTTTCTAATTTTTTAAATATAGCTATTCCTAAAAACAATAATATTAAACTACCTACAAAAGCTATAAAAAGTGAACTTAAATTAGGCATAGTCTTATAAAATAAAGCATCTCTATAACCAGTAATAATTATAGCAAGAGGATTTGCTTTTATTATCATACTAATAGGTGAACCTGCAAAAATATCAGGAGAATACAAAATAGGTGTAGCATAAAATAACATATTTACAAAAAAATTAATAATATATTCAGCATCCCTAATATATACATCTATTGCACTAGTAATAAGCAAAACACCTAAAGAAAAAATATACTGAATTATAATAACAAGTGGTAAAAATACTATATAAAAACTAAATCCTATACCACTAAATAATAAAAATATAAATATTATAATACATGAAATTAAAAAATTAATTAATCCACTAGTTACAACAGATATAGGCAATATTTCTCTTGGAAAATATACTTTTTTAATAATACCTTGATTAGCTAAAATACAAGATGTTCCTTGAGATATTGAAGTAACAAACCAAGTCCATGGTAAAATTCCTATAATCAAAAATACAACATAATTTTCTTGAGTATTTCTCATAATAAAAGGAAATACTATTGCATAAACCAAAACTTGTAATAAAGGATTAACAAATGACCAAATAACCCCCAAAAAAGACCCTTTATATTTACCACGAATTTCTTTTTTTACATTACTTTTAAGTAATTGTCTATAATTATAAAGATTTCTTAACATTACAATCACCTACCCACACACTTTCAAATATTCATCTATTACTTTATCAGCTTTTCCATCCATTCTAACTTCACCTTCATAAATCCAAACAGCTCTATCACATAATTTTTTTACTGAATTTAAGCTATGACTAACAATTACAATAGTTTTATCACTCTTTTTAAGTTCTTGTAATTTAGCAAAACATTTTTCTTGAAAGTGTTGATCTCCAACTGCAAGTATTTCATCAATTAATAGTATCTCTGCATCAACATTTATTGCAACCGAAAAAGCAAGTCGCATATACATTCCAGATGAATACGTCCTAACAGGAGTATCAATATAATCTCCAAGTTCGGAAAAATCAATTATATCTTGAACTCTTTTATCAATTTCTGCTGCACTAAGGCCAAAAATAGAAGCATTAAAATAAATGTTTTCACGTCCTGTAAAATCAGGATGAAAACCTGCTCCCAACTCTAGAAGTGATGTTAATTTTCCATAAGTCTTAATCTCCCCTGTTGTTGGATAAATTATTTTAGTCATCAACTTTAAAAGTGTACTTTTTCCACTACCATTAACACCTATTAAAGCAACAGTCTCCCCTCTTTTTATTTTCAAGTTAATATTTTTTAAAACCTCATGATAATTTACTTTAGTTTTATTCCAAAATACTAAACGTTCTTTTAAAGTATTTGGCTTATCATAAAATAATTTAAACTTTTTATAAACATTAGTAACTACAATAGCATTCTGATTTTCATGTTTTCTATCATGTTTTCTCATAAGATTTAATCACCTCTTTAATTAAACAACTCTTTAATAATTATATCATGAAACAAGTTAGTAATGCAATTATTCAAAAAAATAAAAGATGAATATCTTTTCTACTCATCTTTTAATATTTTCTTAATATAAAAAGTAACCTCATCATAACCTTTATCACTTAAATGTAATCCATCTTTAGTATAATCAATTTTTAACTTACCATCATCATCTGCAAGCTTATCATACAAATCAATATATTTAATTTTTGCATCATTTGCATACTTCTTTAAATCTTTATTTATATCTTTAATATCATCATTTTTTCTTTCATCAACTGTATTATGATTTATCTTATCATCATCACTATCATTAATAGGATAAATACTTTCCAAATATATTTTTGCATTAGGAACATTTTTCTTAATTTCCTTAATAATTTTTTTTATATTATCAACAATTTCTTCTTTACCTCTTCCATCAGCTAAATCATTTGTACCTATTAATAATATCACATGAGATGGATTATATCGATAAACTCTTGTTTTCAAATCATCTAATATATCAGTAGTCATATTTCCATTAACTCCACTATTAACAACGTTTTTATTTTTATAAAATTTATCCAAATCATAAAAATTAGTAATAGAGTCTCCTAAAAACACAATATTTTCAGGAACTACTGCCACCTTCTTAACTTTAGTAACCACTTTTACTTTATCATGATCAAAAGTTCCAAAATGATATATTAAAAACACACCCATAAAAACTATCACTACAGTCAAAAATAATGTTGTTATTGTAAAATAATCTTCATGTTTTTGAATATATTCTCTTTTTATTGGAATCTCTTCAATTTTTACACTAACATTTTCCTTTTTATTAGATACTTTCTTTTTTTTATTTTCATCTGTAAAACTAGTATCCATCTCATCTTCTATAGATGTATTTTCAAAATTAAATTTTTGTTGTTTAGTAATAGATAGGTTATTATCTCCCTTTTTTTCTTCAATGTTTTTATTAGTACTATTATCATAAAACTTTTGATATCTTTTAACTCTAGTAGATAACGCTTCTTCTACACTAATTTCTTCTACCTCTACTGAATCCTTTTTTTTAGGAAAAACTTTTTTTGTATCTATTTTTCCCATTGTTTTACTAACAGTATTATTCTTTTTGCTATTAGAAACTTGATTAGTAGAGACTTTAACTTTTCTATTATTTTGAACTGCCATATAATCACTACCTTTTTTACTGCCTACATAAATCATTTTAACAAATAAATTACCTAAAATCTACAACATTTTAAAATATCCACAGAAAATTGTGGATATCACTTAATTTTTATAACTATTTTTATATTCACCAGATAAAATATTATTTATCCAATCTTCATTATTTAAATACCAATCAACAGTCTCTTTAATCCCATCTTCAAAATTATAACTTAAAGACCAACCAAGTTCCTTTTCTACTTTAGAAGAATCTATTGCATAACGTAAATCATGTCCTGGTCTATCTCCTACAAACTCTATTAAATCCTCACTCTTACCAAGATGATGAAGTATAGTTTTTACAACATCCAAATTACATCTTTCAGAATGTCCTCCTAAATTATAAACTTCTCCATCACGACCATTTCTTACAATCATATCAACACCAACATTATGATCATGAACATGTATCCAATCTCTTACATTTTCACCCTTACCATAAACAGGAACTTTCTCATTTTTTAATGCTTTTGATATAACAACAGGAATTAATTTCTCTGGAAATTGATAAGGACCATAATTATTAGAACAACGACTTATTGTAACAGGAAGATTAAAAGTTCTGTGATATGCCATAGCTAATAAATCAGCACTTGCTTTACTAGATGAATAGGGACTTGATGTATGAAGTGGAGTATCTTCTTTAAATAATAAATCTAATCTATCAAGTGGTAAATCTCCATAAACCTCATCTGTTGAAATTTGATGAAATCTCTTAATACCATATTTTAAACAAGCATCCATTAATACTGCAGTACCAATAATATTAGTAGTCAAAAACACTTCTGGATTTTTAATAGAATTATCCACATGAGACTCTGCTGCAAAATTAACGACATAATCAAACTTTTCTTCTTCAAATATTTGATATATAACATCACGATCAGTAATATCTGCTTTTATAAATTTAAAATTATCCTTTTCTTCTAATGATTTAATATTATTATAATTACCTGCATAAGTTAAAGCGTCTATACAAACAAAATAATCATCATTATATTTTTCTGTAACATAATGTAAATAGTTACTTCCAATAAAACCTGCTCCTCCAGTTATTAAAAATTTCATTTTATCACCTCTATTTCTTTTAAATATTTCTCCACTGCATCTTGCCAAGTAGGAAGCAAAGAAAAATTATTTTTAAGTTTTTCTTTATTAAGCTTAGAATTTCTAGGACGATATGCCTTTTGTGGATACTCTTCACTATTAATATGATTAACTAATACATCCTTACCAGCTTTCTTAAATATCTCATCTGCAAACTCTGCCCAAGAACAATAACCACTATTAGTAACATTATAAGTACCATACAAAGAAGAAAAAGACATATCAACTAATACTTTAGCCAAATCAACTGTATAAGTAGGAGAACCTATTTGATCAGATACTACATTCAACTCTGTTTTTGTTTTAGAAAGTTCTAACATAGTCTTAATAAAATTTTTACCATTCTTACCAAACACCCAAGAAATACGAGTAATAAAATGTTTAGGATTACTTCTTACTATCTCTTCTCCTAACACTTTACTTTCTCCATAAACATTCTTAGGATTAGGAATATCTGCCTCTACATATTCTCCACTTTTTTCTCCATCAAAAATATAATCAGTACTCATAAAAATAATTTTAGCATCTACCATTTTACTAGCATCCACTATATTCTTAGTACCATCAACATTAACCTTATAACAAATATCTTTATTATCCTCAGCACTATCAACCGCAGTATATGCAGCACAATGAAAAATAACATCAGGCTTTACCAAGGTAATCATCTCAATAACTTTATCTCTATTAGTAATATCTAACTCCTCTAAAGTAGGTGCGACAATATCTTTATATCCTCTTTTTTCAAGTTCTAAAATAATATCATATCCTAGTTGCCCTCCACTACCAGTTATAAAAAACTTCATCTAACAACCTCCTTTATTTATCTTTTAAATATTTTTCTTATTATAGATCTATTATTATCTACATTATCTTTATTTTTTATTTCGTCTTTATATAAATTAACTAAAGAACTATAATCTACTATTTCAATATCCATTTCTACATCAATATCTTTAACAGAAAAGTCTATATCTACATAAATATTTGGATCAACAGAAAGAATATATTTATCTAAATACATATCAGGTATCTTATAATCTAATATTTTATCATTAGATTTAATTTCTATTTTATTAACTTTAACTATAACTCCTTCAAAAGGATCAATACGTATTTGTCTTACCTCATCAGAAAAACTCATATTAAATTTTATTTTATTACAATTATCTACCTTTATTTCTTTTTTTAATTCTTCAGAATATCCACATCCATTATCTAAATAAACGGATATAGTATCATATACTTCACCTTTTAATTCAAAACCATTAAAAGCACTTTTTAAAATATCAAATTCTACATTAAAATAATTTTTCCTTTTTCCAGATTCTATAATATCTCTAATATTTTTAAAATGAGTTTTTATTTTTTTATTAATCTCATTTTTATCATCTTTATTTACCTCATCAAAAAAATGTTCTCTAAATATTTCTATTAGTTCATCGATATTATTTACTTCTATATTTTCTCTATTAATAATTTTTACTAATCCACTTCTTTTAACCATATTATCTGTATTAATCATCAATATAGGTTTACCATAAGCATAAGCAGTAACTTCACCATGCATACTTGTTCCAATATAACCACAACTATTTGCAATCACACTCAACATTTCTAATGGATTAAGTTTATTTTTTATCATCTTAATATTTTCATTTTCTAAATCATTAAGTTTCTCCATTGCTTCTATATCAAAATGAACATATCCAATAGGTAACAGAAGAATATTATAATTATACTCTTCAATAATTATATTCATTAACTTCTTTAACTCATTAACATAATGTTCATCATCTAAATTAAATCTAATATGTTGAATTACAATATAATTTTCTAATTTAGGAATCTTCTTATCTTTTTCAAGTTGTTTTTTTATTCTCTTTGTATCTTCATATTTTATAATATTATCAATACTAAGAACTGTATCAGGCACTACTTTTACAGAAGAAACTCCACATTCTTCTAACAATAACTTAGAATCTTCATCTCTAACAGAAATATAATCTACATCTTTAAATATTTCTTTTATTACTTCTCTTTCACATCTTTTAAACTGTCTTAATACACCAGGACAATTATATAATACTGGTATATTATATTTTTTTCCTATTAATGTAGGCAAAGCCCATAAACTCAAAGAAACATCATTAGACTTTTCATAAGTGTAAGCAACAACAGAGTCAGTTCTTATTAAATTACCTCCACCTATCACAATAGCATCATATCTATTTTCCAAATGTTTCTTTTCCAAATCCTTTATAGAAAAAACATCTTCCTTATTTGGTAAGAATTGACCCCCCCCCTATGGGTGAAAAAAGGTCTATTTCATAATCCAAAAAATTATGTTTTAACACTGTAGGAAATAACAAATCACCATAATTTTCTACATCAAAAGTTCCTACATGAGCAATTCTATATTTTTTAGCCATAATTTCTCCTCAACAATCATCTTTATTTTCCAAAAAACTACCCCTACTTTTATCTTTATCAGACAAAATAACTTCATCTATTCCATACTTATCAAACTGCCAATCAATATTTACCTCTTTATCATTATAAGCAAATCCACCTTCACTATCAGGATTATATAAACTATCTACCAAATATTGAAAAACAGTATCATCCTCAAGTGTTAAAAATCCATGAGCAAATCCTTTAGGTACTAGAAGTTGTCTATGATTAAGAGCAGTAAGTTCTACACTTATCCATTTTCCAAAACTATAAGAATCTCTTCTCATATCCACAACAACATCCAAAACAGCACCCTTAACACATTCAACTAACTTAGCTTGAGCATGCTCTCCTTTTTGAAAATGCATTCCACGAAGAGTCCCTTTACAACTCTTAGACCTATTAGCTTGAACAACTCCATTGAAAATAGAATCTAACTCATCATTTTCAAATTTTAAAGTACTATAATACTCACTAAAATATCCTCTTTCATCTAAAAAAACATCAGGTTCAATTATATAACAATCTTTTAAATCAGTATTAATCTTTTTCATATTAACGACCTTTCTTTATAATATTTTCTAAATATTTACCATAAGTATTTTTACTTAAAAGCTCTGCTCTTTTTTGTAATATATTTTTATCTAACCATCCATTATTATACGCAATAACCTCAGGTGAACAAATAAGCCTATTACCCTGTGTCTCAACAGACTTAATCATATTACTAGCCTCATTCATAGACTCAAAAGTACCAGTATCATACCAAGTATAACCATCTCCTAATAACTCACTTTGTAATCTATCTTCTTGTAAATAAAAATCATTTAAAGTAGTAATTTCTAATTCTCCTCTTGCAGAAGGTTCTACTTTTTCCGCATGACTAACTACATCACTTGGATAAAAATAAAGACCAGTAATTGCATAATCACTTTTAGGATGCTCTGGTTTTTCTTCAACACTTAAAACCTTACCCTCACTATTTATTTCCATAATTCCAAATCTTTCTGGATCTTTTACTTGATATCCAAAAATAGTAGCCTTACCATTTTCAGCATTAGTCTTTGCTTCTAATAATTTATCAGTCATATTAGCACCATAAAATATATTATCTCCAAGTATCATTGCAACACTTTCATCTTTAATAAATTCCTTATCAAGTAAAAATGCTTGAGCAAGACCATCTGGACTTGGTTGAATAACATATTTAATATTAACACCAAATTTAGAGCCATCTCCTAAAAGTCTTTTAAAAGATGCTTGATCCTCCTCTGTTGAAATAAGTAAAATATCCCTAATACCAGCACTCATTAAAGTAGATAAAGGATAAAATATCATAGGTTTATCATAAATAGGCATTAATTGTTTACTAACACCCTCAGTAATTGGAAAAAGTCTTGAACCAGTACCCCCAGCTAAAATTATACCTTTCATTATTTAACATCCCTCCTAAATAAATTTCTAATATGTAGAACAAAAAGTGATAACTTATTAGTAGCATCCAACAAAAACAATTGAAAACCACTAGCATCCAAATATTCACTTACAAAATATCTTTGGCTTTTCTTTAATTCTTTATATTTTTCTACTCTTTTAAAATTCTTATCTATTGTAACTGAATGATTATGTATAACTCTAACGTCATTATCAACCGCAACTTTTCTATGAGTTTTTTCAATTTTCTTAGAAAAAATATTTTCCTCATAATAAAGAAAAGTATTCTCATCAAAAAAATCTATATCTTTAAGTAAATCTCCATCAACCATAAAAAAACTACCTGATACAACAGAAACAAAACTATTATGTCCTTTATAATAATCATCACTATAATAACGACTTCTATTAAAATAACGACTTATAAGTGGAAGATTTGCTTTAATCTCATCATTAACACTAGGCATCTTCCAACCTCTATTTAATTTATCTCTCTCAACTATAGTAGGTCCGACTACACCAATACCAATACCATGATTATTAATATCACTTGAAAGTTTTTTAATATCATCCTCACTATTAACGATAATATCCGAATTAGAAAAAATTAAATTAGCCTTTTTAAGTTTCTTCAAAGCATAACGTGCTCCAAAATTAAGTCCTTTTGCATATCCCCCATTTTCATTTGTTTTAATAAAATCAATATTTTTATTACTTAAAGTTTTCAACTTTTTAAGTTTATTAAAACTATCATCCGTAGAATTATTATCCACAACAACAATTAAATCTAAACATTTATAATCTTTAATATTCCAAAGTAATTTTTTAGTCGACTCATAATCATTATAATTTATTATAATAAAACCTATTTTCTTATTACTTTTTTTCATCTTTTACCACCCTAAACTCATTATAAAGCATATTTTCTATTAAAGCAATAAAGATAATTTCACTCTTCTCTTTAATTATAACATGTTTTATAAAAATTACACAAAAACATTGAAAAATACTACCTATTCCGATATAATTATATAGAGTTTAAAATTTGGAGGACCTATAAATTATGGAAAATGAAAACCAAAAGAAAAAAGTAAAAAAACCTAAAAAACCCACAAATCAAATATTAATATTAATTTTGCAAATAATAAATTTGGCTGCTAGTGTATTTGCAATATACAATTTATTTTTATTAGATAGCATAGAAGATTTAATAAGATACATAGTAATAGGAGCATTCATAGTACTAGATTTATTCTTCTTAATAAAGACTATCTTAATATTTAAAAACAAAAAGAAAAAAAGACATAGAGTTTTACTTACCTTTATACTTTTACTTACAATTATTTACATTGCAATTGGAATAATAATAACATATGGATATAATCTAATAAGCAGTGTTAATAAAAAATATGTAACCTACTCTTCTAGTTTAGTTGTAAAAGGTACAAATGCAGCAAACACTGCTAAAGATTTAGAAGATGCTACTATTGGAATGATAAAAGATAAAAAGTCTCCTGATGGATATATTATCCCATTAGAAATGATTGAAAAAAATAAATTAGAAGATGAAAATGATATAAAAAAATATGATGACTATTCACAAATGATTTCTGATTTATATAATGATGAAATAGATGCTATGTTTATATCTAGTGATTATGTTTCAATGTATTCATCTATTCCAGAATATGAAAACATTGCAACCGATACAAAAGTAATTGCTAAAAAATCCAAAAAGATGGAGAAAAAATCAGACAGTGATAATAAGTCAACAGGAAAAAGCCTAAAAGAACCATTTACAATTTTATTAATGGGAATTGATTCAATAGAAGAAGGTCTAGAACAAAACGCAGTTGCTAATGGAGATTCACTTATATTAGTTACATTTAATCCTAAAACATTAAGTGCAACAATGCTTTCAATTCCAAGAGATAGTTATGTCCCAATTGCTTGTTTTAATGATCATGCCGAAAATAAAATAACACATGCTGCTTGGTATGGAACAGATTGCATGATGAAAACGATAGAAAATTACTTTGACATTACAATCGACTATTATGCAAAAATAAACTTTAAAGGTTTAGTTCACTTAGTAGATGCTGTTGGAGGAATTGATGCCGAAGTTCCTGCTGATTTATGTACAGATGATTCTAATAGATGGAAACAAGTATGTATAAAAGAAGGAATGCAACACTTAAATGGTGAAGAAGCCTTAGTACTTGCTAGAAACAGGAAACAATTACAAGGTGGAGATTTAGATCGTGGACAAAATCAACAATTAGTTATTCAAGCTTTAATAAATAAAATGAAAAATATTTCAAGCGTAAAAAAATTCACAGAAATATTAAATACAATCTCTGCTAACTTAGATACAAACTTTACTACTTCACAAATACTTTCATTCTATAATATTGGTAAAGATATATTAAAGAAGTCCCTTGCTAAAGATGATTCAGATGTTATAAGCATTCAACAACTATACCTACAAGGTAGTGGACAAATGATTTATGATGAAAGAATGAAAATGGTATTATGGGATTACGTACCAAGTAAGAAAAGTAAAAAAGATATTAAAGAAGCAATGTATATCAACTTAGGAAAGAAAAAACATAAAACAATAAAGAAACTTAACTTCTCAATAAATGAACCATATGAAAAAGAAATTATAGGATATGGTCCATATAAAGAAGATACAGAATATACATTAGTACCAAACTTCGTTGGTTATTCACAATCAGTTGCACAATCTATTGCAAATAGATATGGAATAAAAGTTAGATTTGTAGGAAGTGGTGGAACAGTAGTATCTCAATCAGGAAAAGCAAACCAAAGAATAGATAAAGCTGGAACTATTACTCTAACACTTTCAGGAGGAACAAGTACAAACAATACAACCACTAATAAAACAACAACAGAGCCAAAAGAAGAAGTAAAAACTACTCCTTGTGATACTGATCCAAATAGCACAGCATGTTCATGTTATAAAGATAAAACAAGTAAAGAATGTGTATGTGGATCAGATCCTACTAATCCACAATGTACAAATGATAATGAAAAAGGAGAAGAAGATACACCATAAAAAGAAGCAACCATTAAAATTGCTTCTTTTCTTTTGGATTAAAATCCTAATATAAGTCCTGCTACTTTAAAATATATAAGTAAAGAACAAGCATCTACTATAGTTGTGATAAATGGACTAGCCATAACCGCAGGATCAAATCCTATTTTTTTAGCAAACATAGGTAAAGTACATCCAATAAATTTAGCTAGTATCACAACTAATACTAAAGTTATACAAACACATAATGCAACTGGTACTGTTACTTTATCAATCAATATTATTTTCACAAAATTACATATTCCTAAAGTAACTGCACACAACACAGCAACCCCAGACTCTTTACAAATTACTTTAAATAAATCTTTAAACTCTATATCATTTAAAGATAAAGCTCTTATAATACTAACACTTGCTTGTCCTCCTGCATTTCCTCCAGTATCCATAAGCATTGGAATAAATGCTGTAAGTATTGTATAAGCCGCTAATTGATTTTCAAAACTTTGAATAATTTTTCCCGTAAAAGTTGCCGAAATCATTAAAAGTAACAACCAAGGAATTCTAGCTTTAAACGTTTCAAAGATTGTAACTTTATCATAAGGTTTTTCAGTTGGAACAATTGCAGCCATCTTTTCCATATCTTCTGTTGCTTCAGCTTCCATAACATCCATTACATCATCAATAGTAATAATTCCAACTAATCTATTTTCATTATCCACAACTGGCAAAGATCTATAATCATAATCTTGGAAACACTTAACTACATCTTCTTGATCAAGAGTAGTATTTACAACATGTCTACACTTTTCCATAACGTTATCAATTAAATCATCAGGATTTGCTAAAATCAAATTCTTAATAGAAACTCTACCAAGTAATCTTCTCTCATCATCTGTAACAAAACAAGAATCATATGAAACAAAATCTTCTTTTTGATTTCTAATACTATCAATTGACTCTTTAACAGTAAGTCCTTTTTTTAAATGTATATATTCCATAGCCATTAAAGTACCAGCACTATTATCAGGATACTTTAAAAGTGAATTAATGTGATTTCTTCTATCATGAGATACATTATTAAGAAGTGATTTAACAATCATTGCTGGCATCTCATCAAGTAAATCAGCTGCATCATCAGTAAACATATCTTCAAGCAAATAAACAGCTTCTAAATCAGAAAGTAAAGTTATCAAATCTTTCTGTACTACATCTTCCATATTTACAAATACTTTAGTAGCCATATCTTTAGGAAGTAATCTAAATACTTTTGCAAGTTCATTAATAGGTAAATCTTCTATAATGGAGGCAATATCATGTTCATTCATTTCAAGAAGCAATTCTTTTGCTTTTTTATAATTCTTCTCATCTAATAATAATTCTAATTTTTCTTTTTCCATAATATCAACTCCTTTCTATTATTTTACCACAATTAAAAGAAAAAAGTTCACATAAGTGAACTTAATTTACCTTACCTAGTAAACCATTTTTTAAAGTATCCAAATATATATCTATAAAACTTAATTTTTCTATATTACTGCCTGCAAATAAATCTTTTTCTAACACCTTTTTCCCTTTTTCTTTTATATAAACCTTACCCACTATTTCTCCTTTTTTTATTGGTAAAGTAATATTATCTATTTTTGTATCAATATTATACTTTTTATTAGAAATACCTTTATTTTCTAAAACACCTAAGTCAGAATCAGTAACCAAATCTAAATATTCTCTACTACCATGTGAAATATTTATTTTATCTATAACTTCCCCTTTTTTCTTTAAAACTTTCACCTTTTTACTATTAAATCCAAAATCTAAAAGTGCCATTGTCTCTGCATTACGAGTTTTACTATTCTCCTCTCCAAGCACTATAGCAATAAGTCTCATATCATCTCTTTTTGCAGTTGCAGCAATACAATACTTGGCATTATCAGTATGACCTGTTTTTAAACCATCTGCACCATCATAAAATTTAACTAATCGATTTGTATTAACAAGCCAAAACTTATCTTCACTATCTTCTCTTAAATAATCTTCATATACAGATGAAAACTTTAATATCTCCTCATGTTTAAGTAACTCTCTTGCAATAACAGCCATATCATAAGCAGATGAATAATGACCATCCTCATCAAGACCAGTAGCATTAACAAAATTAGTATTCTTAAGTCCTAAATCTTTTACTTTTTTATTCATAAGTTCTACAAACTTTGCTTCACTTCCACTAATAACTTCTGCAAGTTGAACAACTGCATCATTAGCACTTGCCATAGAAACACCCTTAAATAAGTCCTTAACAGTCATTTTCTCTCCAGCCTCTAAATATATCTGAGAACCTCCCATTTCTGCTGCATTTGGAGAAACAGTTACTACATCACTCCATTTAATTGAACCATTTTCAATATTTTCAAGTATTATTATTTGTGCAACCATCTTAGTCATAGAAGCAACTGCCACTTGCTTATCTTTTTCTTTTTCAAAAATAACTTCTCCAGTTGATTCTTCCATCAATAAACCACTAACAGCATTATCAAGCATCTTAGTTTCATTTATCTTATTCTCCTCTGCATAAACAATACAAGGAAATATTAAAACAACTAATAAAAGTAATATTATAAATTTCTTCATTAAACCACTCCTACAAAACATTTATGCATTTTAAACAAAAATATACATAATATAAACTATTTATAACTATAATATGATAAGGAGAAATATATGAATAAAAATATTTTAATTATTATATTTATTATTTTTATAACTATAACTTCTATAATTTTATTATTAATAATACCTAAAAAATATACTAACAAAAAAATAAACAACAATTTTTATAATATTAAAAATTACAAAGAAAAGAATTTAAGTAGATATGAAAATTATTCTAAACACAATTTAAACCTTTCAAAGGCTGAAATAATAAATAGAGTAAATTTAAATCTAGACTATAAATTTTACACACATACTAAAAAGGCAAACAACTTAAACACAGAAAAAATATTAGTAAATAAGTATTATTATTTAGAAAAAAACTATATTCCAAATAACTTAGAAATGATTAATGATGGATATCAAAAAGGTAGATTAACTCTTGTTCATGAAGCAAGAATTGCTTTCGAGAGTCTTGCTAGTGATGCTTATAATAAAAAACATCTTTATATAAGAGCAATATCAGCCTATAGAAGCTACGATTATCAAAAGAAATTATATAATAATTATGTTAAAAATGATAGTAAAGAAAATGCAGACACTTACTCTGCAAGACCAGGCTTTTCAGAACATCAAACAGGTCTTTCTCTAGATGTAGATAATATATATACAGATTATAATAATTTTGAAAAAACTAAAGAATATAAATGGATGATTAAAAATTGTTATAAATATGGTTTTATATTAAGATTTCCAAAAAGTAAAGAATATATAACAGGATACCAATTTGAACCTTGGCATTACCGATATGTAGGAAAAAATATAGCTACCTACATAAATAAACATAAAATAACATTAGAAGAATACATACAAAAACTTGAGAACTAAATCTCAAGTATTATCTTCTTTCTTAAATACCATATACAAAATATAACCAATCATAAAAGCAATCCATATTACAAGTAATAAATTACTAATTTGTATAATAGAAAGTAATATATTATCTCCATAAACAGAAGCTTTATCAAAAACATTAATTTTATTCGTTAAAATAAAAGCTATAGCATCACTATAAAAAAGAAAAAGAACTCCCGAATAAACTATATTAATACGCCTAAATATAATATCTATTTTTTTATAAAATAAATTAATTATCAAAACAATAAATACAAATATCATATATACAAAATAAACACCTGTAGGAGGAAAATAAAATAAATTCAAAAGTAATTTAATAAACTTAGTAACACATTCTCCCACATAACTAGAATAATATATAAATATTGTTATAAAAAATATAATTAAACTTACAATAGCACCAATTTTAAAATATAAATTATTTCTTTTAACATTAAGAAATATTAAACCAAAAAATAAAAGGATGATTAGTAATATTTCAATATTCATAAAAGAAGAAATCATATATTTAAATATTGTAACGATTTTTTCAAATGAATTTAAATCCATATTACTAACCTCCTTTTTATTGTACTAATTCAGCAATATAAACTGTTTGTTTAGTATCATCTTTATAAGTACAAGTAATCAAGGTTAGTGTAGTAATGTCAAAATTTCTTTCAACAGTAACTGAACCAGTTTTATCGACATTATAAATATTTACAATCTTATACTGATATTTATTACCACCATAAGTTACATATGCCATATCTCCTACTTGAAGTTTATATAAATACCTAAAATAAGATATATAAGCAGTACCCGAGTGGGCCATTAACATAAGATTACCACCCGCCACATCTGGAAAAGTAGAACCTTGTATTACTGTTACATTATATTGTATCGAATTATATCTTGAATCGACATTGTAAAATCCTTTTTTCAACCCTATTTTTGGTATTTCCAAAATCCCCAAATATTTATCAAAATTTTCAGTTCTTCCGACATTATTACTACTACCGTCATCAGTTTGTTCAGATGTAATAGGAATATTATTACTATTTACATTCTGTATAGATGGTCTATCTTGAACCATTAACTGTTTCATTTCTTCAAAAATATCTTCTTTTAAACTTTTAATAAAGTTATAAGATAAAGATATACCACCTAAAAATATAAGTAAAGAGCCAAGTAATAAAATTTGACTCTTTTGTACTCTTTTTCTATTTTTGTTTTGTTGGGTTAACATTAGCGTACACAATTCCAATACCACATAATAGAACTATTAAGCCAATAATATATAATGCCACTGAACTGTTTTGTGCTGTCTCAGGAACTTCAACTTTTTCTTCTATTGTAACATTAATTTGATGATCTGCACTCTCAGGTACAGGTTTTCCTGATGCAATTTTTTGAGTAGAACCATTATCAGTTTTATATTCCCAACCATTGTATTTCATATGTCTAGTAGTAACACCTAAACTAATATTTCCTTTTGTATTAGTTATTTGACTAATTGGAACTTTAATTTTTATAGTCTTAGAAGCATCAGCTTTAGTAAATGATTTATTTTCACCAAGTTGATCCTTAGTAAATTCTTCATCACCAACTAAGATAACTGTTCCTTCTGGTACATCATCATTTATAGTAATATTAAATGATTCTAATGTTTCAATTGGACTAATATTAAGTGTAATTCCTTCAGAAACTTTATAGTCTCCTTCAGTAGACCAACTTGGATTTTCTGTAGAAACTCCAACTGATGGACTATTAAAGTCTCCCTCATGGTCTCTAGCAAATTGAACTAATTGTTTTATCTTAGCACCATATACTGGGTAAGAATAAATCTTTGCCTCTGAAGTTGAATCCATATAAAATTGTGCTGCTGTACCACCAGCATTATGAACTTGTGCAACTTTATTTTGATAATCATTAACATTCTTTGTATATAGATAAAGCCATAATGCAAGTTGAACAGAAGCTTGTTCTGCCTTATTACTATCTGGAGTATCAGAAAGAACTTTTCCAAATGGTCCTTCAACTGAATCAGCATAAGTAAGTAATGCAGCAACTCCTGGAGTCATATAAGTTTGTTCACTTGTCTTGTCAAAAGTTTTAGGATATGCGCTTGTTGGAAACTCAGCCCAAATCTCTAAACAATAAACAGGAACTTTCTTTCCATTTGCCATAGCATATTTAGGTTTAATTCCTCCATTTGGAATAGCATATTGCTTACTACTATCTTTTAATTGCATTTCTGTATCCATACTAGATTGAGTAAGTTGTTCTGGATAATCAGTTCCAATTGCAAAAGACACTTGTGCAATACTCATTGTTAATATTGAAAATATTGCAAGCAATGAAAATAATGCTGTCCATTTAGCAGAAGAACTACCATACCTTACAAAATTTCCTATAGGATCCATTTTATTTCTTTTCTTTTTCATATTATCACCTTTCATCATATTAAACCTTCCTCCCTTTCTCACGCTTATAGTATAGCATAAATTTTCAAAAAAAGGAACACTTTACAATATTTTTTTATTTTTTACACAATTTTACTTTATTACAAAAAATTTATCTATATCAAACTCTGGAAATTTTTTATCATAAAAAATATTACATAAAACATCTCCTTGTTTAATATTATCCCCAACTTTACAATGAAGATATATTCCTACATTAGGATTAATATCACTATCTTTATCCATACGTCCACTACCAAGTTCTATTGAATATTTACCAAATTCTAAAGCCTTTATCTCTTTTATTATACCAGATTTAGTAGAAATTATATCCTTTTGTTTAGCCTCTACTTTTAGCTTTTCTATATCACCTTTTTGATATTTTACTAAATCTAAAAACTTACGATATGCCTTACCAGACTCAATAACCTCCTCAACTTGAAGTGATGCAACATCAACTGGTATATTCCAAGCCATACTAACCATATTAGAAGCTAGTTCAACACATAATTTCTTTAAATTAGGATTAGCTTTATTATCTCTTAATAAAAGTAAAGCTTCCATTACTTCTAATCTATTACCAATAGCATACCCCAAAGGAGCATTCATATCAGAAATTACATATCTGACTTCTTTTTTATATTTTTCTCCAATATTAGCCATAAGATTTGCAAGTTCTAATGCCTCTTCTTTTTTCTTTACAAGAGCACCATCTCCATATTTTACATCAAGTAAAATTTTATCAGCACCCCCAGCAATCTTTTTACTCATAATACTGATTGCAATTAAAGGAATAGATTCACTAGTTCCAGTAACATCTCTTAGCGCATAAACCTTTTTATCAAGAGGAACTAAATCATCACTAACAGCACAATTAACTATACCAATCTCTTTTGCTTGCTTAATTATTTCATCATAACTAAGATTACAATTAAAACCTGGAATAGACGAAAGTTTATCAATAGTACCACCAGTAATACCAAGTCCTCTACCACTAAATTTAACAACAGGAACATTTAAAGCTGCAACTATTGGAGAGATTATCAAAGTAGTTTTATCTCCAATACCACCTGTTGAATGTTTATCTACTTTAACACCTTCTATATCTGATAAATCTAAAACTTTTCCACTATTTATAAATAAATCTGTAACATAAAATATTTCATCATCATTCATACCATTTAAACACACAGCCATCAAAAAAGCACTCATCTGATAATCAAATACTTCATCATTTAAATAACCAAGAAATATTTTATCTAACTCTTCATGAGTTAAACTTTCTCCTCTTCTTTTTTTATTAATTATATCAACTATCATCCTTATCACCTTGATAATATCCTTTTTTATAAACTTCTTTTCCACAAGTGAAATATAGACTATCATCTTCTATATCTTCTCTTACAACAGTACCAGCACCTATCAAACTATTTTTACCAACAGTAACTGGTGCAACTATTGTACAATTAGACCCAATACTTGCATTATCTAAAACTCTACATTCTGCTTTAACTTTAGTCTTAGAATTATAATTAGCAAACACAACTCCAGCACCTATATTAACATTATTTTCTATTTCAACATTTCCAAGATAAGATAAATGTTTCATCTTATTATTATTTCCAATACTACTTTTTTTCATCTCAACATAACTACCAATTTCATTATATTCACCAATAGTATTATCCTCTTTTAAATGAGTAAAAGGTCCTATTTTATTATTATCTCCTATTAAATTATTTTTCTCTATAACAGAAGAAACTATATAATTATTTTTACCAATAACACTATCTACAATAATAGTATTTTGATCAATAACAGTATTATCTCCAATCACAGTCTTACCACGTAAAGAAACATTAGGTCCAATAACTACATTTTCCCCAATTATTACACTACTATCAATATAACTCGACTTTTTATCCATAATTTTATATTTTCTTATCATAAAACCACCCTACCTTTATCTTAGTATAACATTTTTTTAAAAAGAAAAAAACTAAAATAATTTAGTTTTATCCTATTTTTTTACTAATTAATTGTGCTATTCTTTTTGGATCATCTATAATCTTACTGTGAAGTTTAGAGTATTTACGTATCTCCTCAATAAATTCTATTTCTTCATGTGCCATAGATCTTCCATACTTTACATCACTATCCGCAACTACATATTCATCATTACCTAAAAAATAATTAATATCTTTCCCAAAATAGTCAGAAAGTTTATGTAACGTATCTAAAGTAGGAGTTCTTGTTCCATTTTCATAACAACAAACACTAACTTTAGTAACATTAATAATTTTTCCAAAAGCTTCCTGAGTAAGTCCATGTTGTTTCCTCAACTCTTTAATTCTCTTACCTAACATATAATTGCTCACCTCTATAACACAATTAATTATAAAGATAGAGAACTCTAAATTGTAAAAAGTTAACTAATAAGAAATTTATTCGTCTACTTCTTCTTCTGTTTCTTCTTTTTTTCTAGTTGTTAAAAAAGTAATCTTCTCTGCAATAACTTCTAACTTTTTCTTATTAAAGTCTTCCTCTGCAACTAATCTAGAACTAAGACGTCCTTTAATGCATAAAACATCTCCTACATTACAATACTCATGAGTATTAATTGCAACACTATCCCAACAAGTACAATCAATAAAATCAGTATCATATACTCCATCCATATTTTTAAAACTTCTTGGAACAGCAAGTGTAACTGTAGTAATTGTCTTACCACTATCAGTCTTAGCAAGCTTAGGTTTTCTAACTAATCGACCTACTAAGTTAATATAATTTAGCATATTACCTCCTTTCAAAAGTGTATAATAGATGCTTTTAAAACTTTTTGCAAACCACTAAAACCGTTATTTCATAAGGCTTTTACAAGCAAAAAAAGAATTCCCCTAAGGGAATTTTATAAATTAGTATTAAATATGTATTTGAATAAACAACATTACAAGTTTCTCTTAATTAATTGATTTAATTCAACTGCATATTCAACAGGTAACTCTTCTCTAAACTTTTCAATAAATCCTAAAACTATTAATTCTACTGCTTTCTCTTCATTTATACCACGACTTTTCATATAGAAAAGTTTATCTTCACTAATCTTAGAAACAGTAGCCTCATGTTCTATATTACTATCATGATTATAACAAATATTAATAGGATATGTATCACTTTTAGATTTATCATCAATTATTAAAGTATCACATTTAACTACTGCCTCACTATTAGAAGCATCTTTATCAATAAATACTTTTCCACGATAAGTAGCATTTCCTCCACTTCTTGCAATACTCTTAGAAATAATATTACTATGAGTGTCTTTTCCTAAATGTATCATTTTAGCACCCGTATCTTGATTTTGATTATTAGTTGCAACACTAATAGTTACACAAGTACCACTAGATTTATCACCTTTTAACACACAACAAGGATATTTCATTGTAACATTACTTCCAATATTACCATCTATCCATTCCATTGTTCCACCATCATCAACTAATGCTCTTTTAGTAACTAAATTATAAACATTAACAGCCCAGTTTTGAATAGTAGAATAACGACATTTACTGTTCTTTCCAACATAAATCTCAACAACCGCAGCATGTAAAGAACTCTCAGCATAAGTAGGTGCAGTACAACCTTCTATATAATGTAGAGAACTATTATCATCAACAATAATTAAACTTCTCTCAAACTGTCCCATATTACGACTATTAATACGAAAATAACTTTGAAGTGGTCTATCAAGAGTAGTATTAGGTGGAATATATATAAAACTACCTCCACTAAAAACTGCACTATTTAAAGAAGCAAATTTATTATCATCATTAGAGACAATCTTACCAAAATACTTTTTAACAAGATCAGGATACTTCTTCATAGCATCCTCAATAGATGTAAAAATTACATTCTTTTTTTCTATCTCATCTAACATATTATGATATATTACTTCACTCTCATATTGAATACCCATACCATCCATATGAGCCTCACTCTCAATAACACCAAGATCCCTAAATTCATCTTGAATAGGTTTTAATACCTGATTCCAATCCTTCTTAATCTCTAAATCCCTATCATCTGCTTTATAATAAATAATATCATCAAAATTAAGATTAATCTCTGGACCAAATTTAGGCATAGGAAAATTCTTAAATAAATCATAACTTTTTAAGCGATAATCTAAAATCCATTTATCTTCATTTTTATATTGTGATATTTTTTTTATCTTATCACGACTTAAACCGACGACTTCCATCTATCATCACTCCTGTCGTTATTTTTCTTCTAACATTTTTAAAATACTACTAATAGCATTACTAGGAAGTAGTGCACACATTTTTCTATTTGGTTGACGACTAACCTCATCATAAACATTTAACTCTCCAAGTAACTCTTTATCATATTCTGCTTCATTAATCATATTTTGATAGTTTTTCAAAACCTCTTTTGCCTCTTCTACACTCTTACCAAGAAGTCTATTAATCATAACAGAAGTTGCACTTGTAGATATAGCACACGCTTCTCCATCAAAACGAATATCTTTAAGTATTCCGTCTTCAACTTTAACCATAATATCTATATTATCAATACAACTATCATTATTAGTATTCTTTAAAATATAACTATCATCATCAACAAGTCCTCTATTCACAGGATTTTGATAATTCTCAAGTATAATCTCACGTCTTAAATTACTATCCATCTATATCACCACTTTAAATATATCTTCACTTTTTAATAAAGCATCAACAAGTCTATCAACATCTTCTTTATTATTATATAAATACATACTTATACGACAAGTATTTCTAATATTCATCTCTTCTTTTAACATCTTAGTACAATGATTTCCTGCTCTAACATAAATATTATAATGATTTAAAAATATTGCTGTATCTTGAGCAAAAACTCCATCTATATTAAATGCTAAAATACCACTTTCACTATTTTCATTATATAAAATTATATTAGGTATATTTTTTAATTTACTTACTAAATATCTCTTAAGTTCCACTTCATGCTTATGAATATTAACAACTCCAATAGACTCTATATACCTAATAGCCTCACCCAGTCCAATAACCTCAGCAATTGGTGGTGTTCCTGCTTCAAACTTAATAGGAACTTCTTTCAATTCAAAATCCCCACTTGACTCAAACTCTTGATTCATTCCTCCACCATATTTTAAAGGTTCCATCTCTTCTAATAAATCATATTTACCATAAAGTATTCCAACTCCTGTTGGACCAGCCATCTTATGTCCTGAAAATCCCATAAAAGAAATATTATCTTTTAAAACATCAATAGGAATATGAGAAGCAGCTTGAGCAGCATCCACTACAAAATAAATTCCCTTACTCTTACAAATCTTCCCAATACTATAAGTATCTCTAATATCTCCAACAACATTACTAATGTGTGCAATAGAGATAACTTTTACTTTATCATCTATTTGTTTTTTTAATTTTTCTACACTAAGAGAATAATCATCTTCTAAATCTACATATCTAACTTCAATACCTATTCTTTTTTGTAAAACAAGCCAAGGTAAAACACTAGAGGCATGTTCAGCTCTATCAGTTAAAACAACATCTCCCTTTTTCAAATGTTGCATCATAAAACCAAAAACAATCATATTCATACTCTCAGTAGTACCACTAGTATAAACAATTTCTTTTTCACTTTCTGCATTAATAAAGTGTTTAACTAAACCTCTAACCTCATCATAAAGCCTATTTGTAATAATAGAAAAATCATATTCACCACGATGTATATTAGAAGTATGATTCAAATAATAATCATCCATTTTTGAAATAACACATTTTGGTTTTAATGTAGTAGCACCATTATCAAAATATACAATATCTTTTTTTAACACTGGAAAGTCTTCTCTATTCATAAATACACCTCCTAACTTAATTCATCTATATATTTTAGAAAGTCTTTTATCTCTTCTTCATTTTCTAAATCATGTACTAAAAATCCTAAAGTAAGCATTTTTGTAGCAATCTTCTGTGAAATACCTCTACTCTTTAAATAAAATAAAACATCTTCTTTAAAGTTTCCAATATAAGCAGAATGATTAGCAATATTATCATGACTATCAATTAAAAGATTAGGTGCGATAGAACTCTTACCTTCACATAAATTCATAATCTTATTATCTTGACTACAAACACATCCTACTACATCTTTAGGTATAATACCATCCACAACAAAATTTAATTTTTTATCTAAAATATTTACTCCATGATTAACTAAATTACTTTTAGTATTAGAAACATCATGAAAAACTTTTATCCTAAAATAATTATCTTTTCTATTTAATGTACTATAAAAATACTCAACACTAGCATTTTCTCCTTTTAAATGTATTTCAACCTCAAAACTTTTATCAACAGCATAATGATATACTTTTAGACTTGCATTCTCTTCTACTTCAATATAATATTTACTATCCTTACTATCTAAATAAACTTCCTCACTAAAATTCTTTCCTACTGTTATTCTATTCATTTAAATCACGCTCTTCCACAGCGTTTATACCATCATATCCATTTTTTTCAACAAAACTTGCTAAACTTAAATCCCCAGTTTGTTTTATATTACCATTTTTCATAATATGAACATAGTCAGGTTTTAAATAATCTAGAATTCTAGGATAATGAGTAATAATAAGAACAGATGCTTTTTTATTTTCTTTTAAATAATCATTAATATTTTTACAAACTATCTTTAAACTATCAACATCAAGTCCTGAATCTAACTCATCAAGTATTATAAGTTTAGGTTTTAACATCTTAAGTTGTAATACTTCATTCTTCTTCTTTTCTCCACCACTAAAACCTTTATTAACAAAACGATGTAACATATCTTTATTTAAAGAAACATCATCATATGCCTTCTCAATAGCAGTAATAAATTCATATAAATTTACTTTACTACCACTAACCTCTCCTAAAGCAGTACGTAAAAATTCACTATTACTAACACCCTCTATTTCAGTAGGATCCTGCATAGCAAGAAAAATACCTAACTTAGCTCTCTCATCAGTACTAAGACTATTAAGTTTCTTTCCATAAAACTCTATATCTCCACATTCTACTTCAAACTTATAATGTCCAAGTATAGTTTTTGCTAAAGTACTCTTACCTGTCCCATTAGGACCCATAATAACATGTACTTCACCTTCATTAATAGATAAATTAAAATTATCAAGTATTACTTTATCAGTATCAGATACCTTAACTTTTAAATCTTTAATTACAAGCATATTATCAACCCTCTCAAACATTTATAGTATACCACAAATCAAGAAAAAATTTTCTATTTCTTTTACAATTTCCTCATATAATAACACAAAATATCTTTTTTTAAAAGAAAAAATACCAAAAGGTATTTATCCATAAAATCTTTTTAAATAAATATTTTCTCCATCATGAAACAACACTAATAAATCCTCATCTTTCGAACTCTTAATTTTCCTACCATACCTCTCATCTATACTACCATAACTAAGAAAAGTATTCCTAAGTCTTAAAAAATTATCATTTACAAAGAAAACATCTTCTACTTCAGGGTCTTTATCCAAATCATGAAATTCTATATCAAACTTATATTTATTATTATCTTTATCTCTTAAAACATAATGATATCTATCAACACTATCTACAATTAATTTTATCATCTTTTTATACTACCTCTTTCTTCATCTCTCATATTATGAATATTCAAGAAATCATTCCAAAAAAAACAATTTTTACCTAAAGATACATCTTCTGGAAGATAAATATCTCTTAAAGCAGTATTAGTAATTAAAAAATTATCTCCTATACTATCTATTTTAGGAACAACAACTCTCTTAGCAACCTCATTTAAATCCAAACAATTATCCCCAATCTTTCTAACATTAGATAATTCAATTGACTCTAAATTATTATTAAAAAACATAAAGTTATCTCCTACTTCATCAATATCATCATTTTTATAAGAAATAATTCTATTTCTACTATCAAGTATAATCTCTATATCTTTTTTGTTTCTTGTTTTAAGTTCTATAGTCTTCCCCTGCTTACCATCATTAGAAATCTTTATATCTTCAATATCTTTTATAGTATCAGGAAAACAATCTTTTATTCCACTTTTATCATATAAAAGCCATACATTACCACTTCTTAAATCAAAAAGATAATAATCCATAACAATAAATTTCTCTGATGGCATTTTCCTTACTTCTCCATGATCTATAATTACATTATCACTACAAAAATATAAAGAATCCATACTATAATTATATTTATAAAATTTACCATCATGAGCTACTATATAACCAGGTATTTCAAAAAAATCACTAGGTTTTTTTGGCCTTAAACCATAATCTTTTTCCATAGCACAAGTAAGTCCAGGAATAAAATTATCTAAATTACAATCAAATGCAGCATTAGGATTTTTAATTTCTCCACCATTTTCAATATCTTTTTTAGAGCCATGATTACGTCTAGTAACAATTAGTTTAAGTTCTTTTGTATCTATATCATATTGAACACAAACTAAAGATGAAGAATATTCATCTTCTCTTGTTGCTTTAGGAAAATCTTCTCTTTTAATAGAATCTATATCGTCTTTTATAAAAAAGAAAATAATAGAGTTTTCTATTCTTTTAGAATCTTTAAATGTACAAAGTTCCTCTTCTTCTGCATAATACTTTTTCATTGATTGTAATTCCTCTATCGTTTTAGGATTAAACACAGAATATCCTGCATCTTTTGTAAGATCTTCAACAGTTTTATCAGTAATTATTCTTTCTTGTTCAATATCAGCAAGCCCATGAATATAACTAATAAATTCTCCACATAAATTATTATCTTTAATATCTTTATATAATTCTCTACTAGGATAAAAGTTATCCATAAGTATCTCATAAAGTAGACCCTCATGTTCTAAAATAGGAGCAAGAAAAGCACGACAAAACTTAGCCATATCTTCACCATATTTTCTTTTTATCTTTTTTAATTCATTAGTCATACATATCATACCTTTCTAAAAAGAATAATTTAAATCTACATTTTTCTATCACCTTTATCATTCCTATTAAATATAGAAATAGATTTTTCAGATAAATACCTAAATAAAAAACTACACATTATTAAATTAGGAAAAGAAAATTTACTTATATTTGGATGATTATTTAAAAAGCCATCTTCACAGTATAATAAACTTGAAAAATCAGCAAATTCTAATGTAGTATTACAATAAAGTACATCTTCCCCAATATTACATAACCTTGGAGCAAAAAAAGTAGAAAGTTCATCATTATATGTAAGAACATCATTACCTATTTCTTCTAAATTAGGTACATAAAGTTTTTTTAGTTTACTAGCATATGTTAAACACTCTTTTTCTATCTTCTTTAATTTAAAAGCATATAATACTTCTAAATTTTCACATTGATAAAAACAACCTTCCGAAAGCTTTTCTAAATTAGGAAGATTCAAAAAGCGCAAAGCAAAATCTTTACATAGAAAGTCATCTCCAACTTTTATTAATTTATCAGCTTTAAACTTCTCCATAACAGTATTGCTAGTTAATGCATAATCACCTATTTGTAAAACATTATCTAATTCTAGTTCTTTTAAACCATTATTGTAATGACAAAAATCATCCCCTATTTTTATAACATTTTTTATTTCTAACTCTTCTAACTCTTCATTAGAAAACAAAAATCTATCCCCTATCTCAATAATATTATTATTTTTATATTTAACAATATTATTATTTTTATTAATAACTATCTCAATATCTTCACCATCTTTAACGGTATATGTAATTTTTTTACCACCTTCAACTTTTTCCATCTTATAACTTTCTACATTTTGAATAGTATCCAAAAAACTATCATTTTTTCCATCATAATTCCACATTTGACCTGTTCTTAAATCAAGTATATACTGACTATCTATAATTGTAAATTTTTCTGGTGGTAACTGTTTTGGGATACCGTTTTTAATTATCATATTATTTGGACAAATATATATATCGTTTAAAAAATCAAAATGATTAAATAAGTAAAATCTTCCATCATCAGCTTTTACAAAGTTATAATCTTCCCAAAAATCATCTTCACTAACATCTATTTTTCTTTTGAAACCATATACTTTCTCAAAAGAGTATTTTAATCCTTTAGCAAGTTTATCCAAATCATTACCATAAGTTGCATCTGGATTTTTAACAGTATGGTTATATCTAGACTTTATAGATACACGAAAATTCTCTCTATTAAATTGAATAGAAACAACAGAAAGACTATATTCATCTTCTCTTTGTGGATTTATAAAATCCTCCCTTTTTATTTCATCAACATTATTTTTAACTGCAAAAAACACATGGCACTCATCAATTCTTTGTGGATCATCAAAAGTACAAAGTATTTCTCCATAAGAATAATACTTCTTAAATTCTAAAATATCCTCATAAGTATGACATTCATATAAAGTATAACCTTCTTCTTCCATAAGCTCAAAAGGAGTTTTATCAGTAGCAACTTCTTTTTTAACTACCTCATCTATTCCAGATTTAAAAAATATTAAATCTTTAAACTGTTCTTTTAAATCGTTATACATAATAGCATTATATACATCTCTACTAGGATAAAAAGTATCCATAAGAACCTTAGGAAGTAATCCATCAACATCTAATATTTCTGGAAATAAAGTTCTACATAATTGAGCCATTTTTTCACCATACTTACTTTTTATAATTCCATAATCATCTTTTTTTCCTTTTCTCATTTAAATCACCTAACCATAAATTCTTTTCAAATAATATTTTTTCGTATTTTTAATTAATACCAATAAATCATCATCTTTAATATTTGATATCCTCTTTCCATAAGGAGAATCCATATTTCCATATCTAATAACTACATCACTTTCTAACAAAATAAAATTCTGATTAACTAAAATTTTATCTCCAACCTCTGGCATACACTCTTTATCTAAATCATAAAATTTTATATCTCTTCTAATTTTTTTTGCATTACTTTTTAATATATAACTATAACCATCTATGCTTTCAATTATAAAACTAATCATATCCATAATAGAAAAACACCTCCTATATTATTTATATTAAGAAAACATCTCCTTCAAGAGATGTTTTATACTTAATCTAAAACTTCACCAACATTTTCTAAAAGTCTTACTAACTCTTCTTTACCAGATTCATGTTGAGTAAGTTGTTCATCTTGAGCTTTAAGTTTACTTTCTTGCTCTTCTATTCTTATTCTTTGACTTTCTATAGTTTTCAAAAACTCCTTCTTTTCTGCCTCTAAAGTTTCAATATTTTTTCTATTTTGTTTAATTTCAAGTAAATGCTCTTGTTTTTCATTTTCTAATTTTTCTATCAATTCCTTTTGATTTTTTATTGTTTTAGCAAAATCTTTATTATCAATTTCCAATTCCTTAATCCTTACCCCCTTACTTTCTATATCATTTTCTAATCTTTTATTTTTATCAACTAAATTTTTAATAGCCTCAACTGCCTCATCATAAACAGCATTTTTAACACCTGGCTTCTCATGTGATGTAGGAACTATACTAGGTACTTCTTGAACACTAGCAACACTATCTTCCTTTTCATCTTCAGGATCTAAATACTTATCAATAGCACTAATCTCTTCAGTTTGAGAAACCTCAGTTGGTAAAGTATCACTTACAACAGGCTCAGTAGGTACAACTGGTGTTGGATTAATATCAGGATTTGGAACAGCAGTTGGTGTAACATCAGTTGGAATAGAAACATCAGCATTATCATTTACTCCAAGATTATCAGTACCAAAACTATTATTTCCCATTCCAGACAAATCATCAGATACAACTGGTTGTGGTGTTGGAATATTAAAATTATCACTTACAACAGGTGATGATGTACTTTCTTCTTCAGAAACATCAGTTTGTAAAGTTGTAGGTGCAATAACATCAGGTGCTGGTGCAATAGGTTCAGCTGGCTCTTCTTCATTAGTAACTGGCGTTTTAATAACTTTAATTGAATCATGAATATTTATAGTATGTAAATATAAATCATTACCTACTTGTCCAATAAAACTAAACCCAGTAGAATCATCTCCTAAAATCTTCTTACCAGTAAAATCATACAAATTAGCCTCAGAGAACATATCATCAAAAATAAATACTCCCTCAGATCCCATTTGATTTTCCATAGCACGCTTAATATTTAATGAATCATTATTATAAGCACTTGCTTGAGTAGGATCATCCTTAACAGCAAGAGATGCTTTAACATCAATTCCTTCTACTTCATTCTTTTCAACCAAAAGAAAACGATCTGCAACTAATTCAATACGCTTATTATTACAAGGAATTATTACATTAGTGTTTTCATCAATTACACCAAGTGTAGAATATGACTCATGTCCAACTGCTTCTTTTACATTAGGAGTTGCAACATACAACCCATCTGTTAAAGTTGTTCCTTGTACAAAGTAATATTGAACACCATCAACTCCTGTAACATAAGTACATTCAGTATCTTCATATCCTAAATCTTTTACTAAACCTCTTTGTATATTCATTTCTAGCCACCACCTATTATTCTAAATTAATGATAACATATTATAAAATTCAAAACAAGATATTTTGAATAAAAAACAAATTTATTTTACATAATAAAATTGTGAATATTTGCTGAATTCATGTTCTGGGAATCAAAAGATTCCCTTTTTATTGCCTTTATACGATTTTTTAGATACAATAAATTTGAGTGTGATTTATATGAATGAAAAGGATAGATTAACTTATAGTATGGGATTTTTATTTATTTTCTTTTTACTTAGTTTTGCTATTATAATTATGAACGAAAAAATAAATATGAAAAAACTACCAGATGCTAAAAAGAAAATAACTACATATGTAAAAAGTAATTATAAAAATGAAGATATAGAACTAGGAAAAACAAAATACATTACTAAATGTAGTTGCTTTAAAACAAAAATTACTAATAAAGAAAATAAAGATTTATACTTTACAGTAACTTATAAAAACAAAAAAATATCAAGTACTTATAACAAAGATTATAAAAAAGGAAGAAGTCTTTTAAACAAAATAGAAAAAAAACTAACAAAAGAATTCCAAAACTTAAATAAAAAACATAATCCATCGTATGAAACTCTAAAAATAAAAATAAATAAAGACTTAGATGACTTTAATCCTAGTATAAAAGAAGATATAATTAATTCTAATAATTATAAACAATTAAATATATATGAAATAGAAGGAGAATTAATTATAAACAATTGGACATATGATGATGTCAATTCTTCTATTATAGGATTTAACAAAGCTGTACAAGAACAAAAATTTAATCCTATATCATATGATTTTTATATTACTAATCCAAAACTATCTGGAGAAAGTTTTAAAATAGAAGATTTAAAAGTATCATTAATAAAAGAATCTATTTTAAATGAATTAGTCCCAGCAATTAAAGATAATAAAAAAGAAATATTAAAAAAATATAATTATTAAGGAGGAAGAAAAATGGAAGATTGCTTATTTTGTAAAATTGTAAAAGGAGAAATACCTTCTAAAACAGTATATGAAGATGAATTAGTAAAAGTATTTTTAGATATTAATCCATCAACTAATGGAGATTTATTAATAATACCAAAAAAACATTATAATAACATTTGTGATGTAGATGAAAAAATAATTACACATTCTCTAAATTTAACAAGAGAAAAAATATATCCATTATTAAAAGAAAAACTAAATTGTGAAGGTCTTACAATAGTTGAAAATAATGATTTTGGACAAGATATTAAACATTTTCATATTCACTTAACACCAAGATATAAAAACGATAATCTTACAAATAAATTTAATAAAGACATTTTAATAGAACTTGATGAAGTATTTAAAAAACTTACAAATTAAAATTAAGGAGTAACTAATTATGATTAAACCAGAAATGTTGCAAGAAAAAGATAAAATTGCAATCGTAAGTCTTTCTTGGGGAGGATTAGGTGATAAAGATTTAATTCATAAATATTATATTGCAAAAGATAGATTAGAAAATGACTTCGGATTAGAAGTAATCACAATGCCAAATGCCTTAAAAGGAAGTGAATTTATATATAATCATCCAGAAGCAAGAGCAAAAGATTTAATGGATGCTTTTCAAGATAAAACTATTAAAGGGATTTTTTGTGCTATTGGTGGAGATGATGCTATAAGATTATTACCTTATATTGACTATCAAATAATTAAAAACAATCCCAAAATATTTATGGGATACTCCGATACAACAGTCAATCACTTCATGATGCATAAAGCAGGTATTACATCTTTTTATGGTCCATCAATAATGTGTGAATTTGGTGAATATGGCAATATGTTTGAATATACCAAAAATGCTGTTGAAAACATATTATTTAAAGATTGCAAGAATTACGAAATCAAATCAAGCAAAATGTGGTCAAAGGACTTTGTTCCATGGAAAACAGAAAACATTAATATAACTAAAAAACTTATTAAAGATGAACATGGATACGAAACAATACAAGGTTCTGGAATAGTAACAGGACAATTATTAGGTGGCTGTATCGATGTCTTTCCAATGATAATTGGTACTGAAATTTGGCCAACAAAAGAAGAATGGACTGATAAAATACTATTATTAGAAACAAGTGAAGAAAAACCATCTCCTAATCTAATAACATATTATCTTCGTAATTTAGGAGCACAAGGAATATTTGATGTCATAAAAGGTATTATAATAGGTAAACCTCAAGAAGAAAAATATTATGAAGAATATAAAGAAGTTTATAAAAAAGTACTAAAAGAATTTAATCAAGAAAATTTACCAGTAATGTATAATATTAATATAGGCCATGCTAATCCTATTGGTATTTTACCATTAGGTACAGACATACAAATAGATTTTACCAACAAAAAGATCTTTTTATTGGAATCTCCAACTAAAAATAATAATCTAACAAAAGAAAAGAAACTAATTATTTAGCTTCTTTTTTCATATTCTTTTTTAAAAATATATATACCACTATTTCTATTACTCCAAAAACTAAACATATCAAAGATGAAGTAAGCATTACACCAGATGCTTTTGAAAATAAAGGACCTGAAATATTACTTATTACATAATCATCTAGCTTAGCTGATGAAAGAATTTTAAAAAGTACTACTAATAAAAACATAGGAATAGTAGATACCATTATAGTAACACCAGTATATAATACCCATTTAAACTTATCCCAAGCAAGATAAATTACTAATCCTAACAATATAACAGTTATAACTATCATTACAATAATAGGCATTGTCAAAGAAATTCTTTCATTTTTACTTTCATCCATATTCATTGCTTTTTTTAATTCATCTTTATTAGGAAGATTTTCTGTAATAGCCTCAGACCAAGTATCTGCTGCCCTCAAAAGTTCACTTTTATCTTCTTTCTTTAAAACTCCATTTGAATTATCTATAATATCATCAACATTATTTTCAATGATTTTTTCAACATCTTCATCACTTATACTTTTAGAATCGTTAATCATAGAATCAGCATAACGTTCAATTATCTCTTTTGTTACATCACTACCGACTACTTTATCAACTTGTTCTTCACTAAATCCATGAACTTCTGCTCTTTCATACAATTCATCAATTACTTCACCTATTGTTCCACCACTTTCTCTAAAATCATGTACAGTACTAGAAACATCAATATCATCCAAAACATTATTTACAAAACCCACATTTGCCATATTCTTAATAGATATTAAAAAAACATCTGCACTAATTAAGAAAAAAAGTATTACACAAATAATTATAGATAAAACTTTTTTAAATTTCTTCATATAATTCTCCTTTACTTACTATATTTTAACATATTTTAATAAAAAGAAAAAGAGCTATTAGCAACTAACAACTCCTCCTAAAATAATTGCAAGTAAGATATATAATACAATGATTATAATATATCCTCCTCCACAACGATTAGTATTTGTATTATTATTTTCACAAGCCATAATTACACCTCCTTAAAATTAAATATAAGCACCTAGTAAGATAACTAATAAAATAAATAATACTAAAACAATTGCTGATGATGATACATAACTACCCATAGGCTTTTCCTCCTTTTTTTTGGTATTCACATTATTTTATGGTAAAAGGTTAAATTGTGTGATTATATATATCCAGATAAAATAAAGATTTGCACTATTAACAATTTTTTGATATGATAATTATGAATTTCAGGAGGAGGAAATTATGAACAAAAAATTAATTGGTAGTGTAAGTGTTTTACTTGTTTTAACATGCTTTACTACTGGATGTGGAAATGTAACTTTAAAAAATGGAGAAAAAGCTGCTGTAACTATGAGTGGTAGTAAAATATCATCTGATACTTATTACAAAAAACTATGTGATAAATATGGTGTAAGTATGCTAGTTGATTTAATTGACCAAGAATTGCTTGAAAAAGATGTAAAAACAACAAAAGAAGAAACAACACAAGTTGAACAACAAATAACACAAATGAAATCACAATACGGGTCTGATGAATCACAATGGAAAACAGTATTACAACAATATTTTGGAGTAGATGATGAAGATGAACTTCGTGATATGCTTTCACTTGAATACAAAAGAAATCAAGCAGTAAACAATTATCTAAAAGATGAAGTTGGAGATGGAGAAATCGATGCTTACTACAAAGAAAACATTATTGGAGATATCAAAGCAAAACATATTTTAATAAATGTTGAAACAAATGATGATATGAGTGATGAAGATAAAGAAAAAGCTGATAAAGAAGCAAAAGAAGAAGCAGAAGAAATAATTAGTGAATTAAAAAATGGTAAAGATTTTAAAGAACTTGCAAAAAAACATTCAGATGATACTGGTACTGCTAAAGAAGGTGGAGAACTAGGATACTTCAACTCAGATGACAACTTCGATGAAAATTTCTTTAAAGCTGCTAAAGACCTAGAAGTAGGAAAATTCACTGAAGAACCAGTAAAATCACAATATGGATATCATATCATTCTAAAAGAAAAACAAAAGAAAAAACCTACTTTGAAAAAAGTAAAAAATGATGTAATTAAAAAAATAGTTGAAGATAAATTAGATAATGATTCAACACTATATTATAAAACTCTAAGAGATTACAGAGAAAAGAAAAAAGTTACATTTAAAGATTCAAATTTAAAGAAAAAATATAAAGAATATGTAAATAACCAAATATCAAATTCATCAAACACTCAAGAAACAAATCAATAAAAGAGTAGAAAACCTACTCTTTTGTTTTGTATATAGATACTTTTTTATCACTCATAACTAAATCATAGTTATTACTCAATTTTAAATAATTACTTAAACCAGAATTTTTATTAACTAAATAATAATCAAAATTATATTTATCTATTATCTTTTGAAAATTACCACTTAACTTAGATAATCTATAAGCATCTTCATAATTATATTTTGAATATAAATCTGCTCTACCATCAATAAAAACTTCTATATTATTATAAATAAGATATCCTCCATAATCATAATAATTATAAAGTCTTTTTGGCTTAACATCTTTTAAATAACTAATAATTTTTGTTGACAATTCTTTTTTCTCTATATTTTTAAATGTTTTATTATAACTACTCAAAGATAAAGTAATAAGTAAAATAACTAATAATAAAATATAATTTTCATCATTTTTTTTAATTTTATAATTAGGTATATAATTACATATTATAGAAAAAGATGCAATACAAAAGAAAATCCAAAATCTAACACTTTTAAAGCCTAAAAACAAAGTAAAACCTAAAATACATAAATCTGTAAATTCTAACTTTTTCTTACTAGTAAGTATAACTAAAAGATTAATACTAAAATATATATAAAATAATATATGATAACTTTTATTAAAATTAGTTGGAGCCCATTCTGTAATAGTCTCAAGCATAAAACTATCTGCCATATTAACATATGGATAAGAAAGCATCTTAATACCATGAGGATTTATAATAATAACTAAAATACAAAGTATAAAAACTATAAAATATTTTTTTAATTGTTTTCTAGATAATCTTTTACTTTCAAGATGAGAGCAATTAAAATTAAATAAACCAGCAATTATAAAAATTAAAATTAAAATATAAGGAATGTTAGAAGAACCACCATGAATATTAGCCCACACAAGAGAAATAATAGGCATAAAATATATTTTTTTAGAATTTTCTTTTTCTTTTAAATCATAAAGTAAATAAAAACAAAATGCCAAAAATATAAAATCAAAAAGTTGTGGTCTAGGAAGTACAAAAGGCATAAAAAATGCAATAGAAATAGTAAACCAAATCAAAGTAAATAAAACATTTTTAAGCCATTTATCTTTATTCATAAAAAATAATACAAAAAGTAAAATACCAAACAGAAAAAAAGTATAAATTAAAACATGATACTTTGGAAATATATTAGCTAAAGATGCAATCAATACTTCAAATAGCCATTCATGAGACATCCAATAAGCATTTGTTATATCACTAACCCAAGAAAAAACATCACTTTTTAAAATAACTCCATGCTCAAGCATAAATCTTCCAGCTTTTATATGCCAATAATAATCTGGATCTATTCCTGCTTTTATATTTATAAAACATAAAATTCCTATCAAAAATAAACATATTATGATAGTAATCTTTTCTTTTTTAATAAAACTCTTCATAATTCAATCCTTTCTGATACATTTTTTGTCTTATTTTATATTTAAGCTCTTCTCCTTCATACTTACGACTAAGTTTATTATATATTTTTTGATATTCTCTTTTAACTAAATCAGGAGAATCTTTTATAGGATTCTTAGCAATTTCTTCTAAAACCAGTTCACGACTAAATCCATCATTTAAAAGTTCAGAAACAATTTTTACTTTTAACACTCTAGCACTCTTATTATGATTACTATTTATTTTTTTGCTAATAACTTTTTTAATTTTTTCTCTTTGTATATCATCTGTATACTCTTCTATTACTTCTTCTATTATTTCAGAAGATACTCCACGTTTTCTCAAATCTTCTCTAACTCGACTAGGACCATGAGTAGTAGTCAATATTTTCATATTTAAAAAACTTTTACTATATGATAAATCATTTAAATAACCTTGAGATTCTAACTTTGTAAGTATCTTATTAATAATATCAATAGGATATTCTTTTTTCTTTAAATGAACTCTTACTTCATCAACAGTTCTAGCTTTATATTTTATATATTTAAGTGCTACATAATAAACTTCCCACTCTTGATTATATTTTTCTATTTCATACATCATTGTTACATCAAGTGGTCTAATAAGTAGATTATATTTAAGTATTACTTCCTCATACAAATCTAAAACTTTCCCATTTTCAAACAATATATGATATAAACCATTTTTCTTCTTAGTATATTTTTTTACTTTAACTTGCATACTTCCATCACCCTCATAAAAATATTATACCATAGAAAAAAGAAAGATATTAATCTTTCTTTATCTTAAGAAGTCCTTCAGAAACTTCTTCAAGTGCTCTACCAATTTCCTTTGAGCATTTATATTCACTCTCAGGCATTTGTAGATGATTAGTTTTCGATATTTCCTTACTGCGTCTAGCCGCTATGTGAACCAACTCATATTTAGAGTCAACCACATTCAATAATTTATCAATAGATGGATAAATCATTTTGTATCACACTCCCTAGTTTAAATATAAACTATAGTTGTAAAGTATGCAAGCAATACGACACAATTTGACAATATTTTTTTACACTATATTTTGACATATATCGACAAATTATTTACAAGTAAAAACATGTAAGTTATTTATTGAAATATTCCATCCATTCTTTTTCTTTAAAACCAATAAGAATCTTATCATCTCCTACTAGTATAGGTCTTTTAATAAGCATTCCATCACTTGACAATAATTTTATTTTATCATCAATATTCATATCAACAAGTTTAGTCTTTAGTCCTAACTCTCTATACTTCATACCACTAGTATTAAATAATCTCTTTACATCAAGATTAAATTTTTCAATCCATAAACTAATCTCTTCATAAGTAGGAGTATCTTCTTTAATTGCCCTATCCACATATTTAATATTATTATCATCTAAAAATTTTTTAGCTTTTTTACAAGTAGAACACTTTGCATATTCTATAAATTGCATTATATCACCTTCCAATTTAATTATAACAAAAAAGAATAGTTTATAAAATAACTATCCATAAAGTATTCTATTAAGTAACATATTAAAACATTTTATATGAACTTCTTCATCTTCTATTATTCTATATAGTAAAGCTTTTATATATTTATCATTAATTAAACTAATATGATATCTATACTTTCTAATAGCCTCTTCTTCAATTTTAATATCACTTCTAAGCATTTCTACTATATCTGTAGTATAATCAACAAAACTACTATTCCAATAAACTAAATAATTAGTATTTTTATCTACAAATCTAAATTCTGGATTAACTCCTAACAACTTAATAGTCTCACCTAAAAGTTCTAAATGCCTCATTTCTACCATAGCAATCTGTGATAATGTTTTAGAAAACAAAGGATTATCTTTAAATTTATCAAACTTCTGATAAACATATTGATGAATAGCTCTATCTTCTCCTACTTCAGATGCATAATCATCAAGTAACAATTTTGCATACTCTATATTTTTTCTTTCAACTCTAACTTCTGGATATGGTTTATCAACTCTACATTCCAATATAATCACCTAATTAATTATATTACCAATACTAAAATTTAATACAATTATCCAAACTATACCAAAAGAAAAAGACTTATGAAAGTCTTATTTCAAATTATTATCTAAAATTACAACAAGATCCACATTGCATATTACTTACAACATTTTCTTCACAACAAGAATAATCTGGTCTATATGTATGTTTGTAAATATGATGATTTATTACTTTAGTTCTCATTGGGCACACATGTGCTTGATATTTTTTGTTATACAAATATTAATCTAAATTTAGTTTATTAATATATTCTATAAAATATAATGGTACATTAACAATCTTTCCATCTTTTCTTAAATTGTTTAATGAAAATCTAAACGATATTTTATTATCATTATTAGCATTATACTTTGTTAAGCTATTATGATTGTTATTTTTGTTTGATTTAACTTCAATAGGAATTATTTCATTTTTTCTTTGAATAACAAAATCAAGTTCATTTCTATCAAATGTATAATAATGAACATTTTCATCAAATAAATAGTTTAAAACATTAATAACATAGTTTTCTGTAAAAGCTCCTTTAAATTCTTCAAGTAATTTATTACCTTCTAATATAATACTACTATTTAAATTAGACATTCTTCTAAGAAGTCCAACATCATTCATATATATTTTAAAAGCTGATAAATCTTGATATCCTTTAAGTGGAAATGCACATTTATTAACTAAATAACATTTAGAAATCAAATTAGCATCATTTAACCAATTTAAAGCTCCCTCATATTCTCTAGCACGAGCACCTTTTTTTATTACTTGATATACAAATTTTTTATTTTCACGAGCAAGTTGTGAAGGAATACAATTCCAAATTAAAGAAATCTTATTTGCTTCACTTGCCACAACATGTTTAGAGAAATCACTTTCATATGAGTTAAGTATATCCTTTTGTATCTTATTAACTTTTTCAATATCTTTATCATTAACCCAACTAAATACTACTTCTGGCATTCCACCTACTATATAATATACTTTTAACTTTTCAAGTAATTGTGATTCGAATATACTTGGAATTTCTTTTATTTCTATTGTTTTTTCCATAACTTCAACCAAATTTTTTGAACCATCAGCAATTAAAAACTCACTAAAAGTCATTGGATACATATTTAAAAAATCAACTTTACCTACTGGAAATGATGTTTTTGACAATCTAATACCAAGTAACGAACCTGCACAAGCCACATGATATTCACTAGCCTCTTCACAAAAATACTTCAAAGAATTTAAAGCATTAGGACATTCTTGAATTTCATCAAAAATAATTAATGTAGTATTAGGACTTATTTTTCTACCATTTGCTAGTGATAATTGCTCAATTATTCTTAAGGGATCTTTTGTATTAGAAAATAATTCTGCAAGACCATCATCATGATCAAAGTTAAAATACGCAACATTATCATAATTTTCTTCACCAAATTCTTTTAATATATATGTTTTTCCTACTTGCCTTGAACCCTTTAAAATAAGTGGTTTCCTACTCTTACTGTTTTTCCATTTAATTAGTTTTTCAGTAATAAATCTTTTCATAATATCATCTCCAATAATATTATATCACACTTTTGCAACAAATATTCACAAAAATATCACACTTTTGTAAGAAATAATACTAATTTTATCACATTAATGTAAAAAATACAATATTAACTCAATTTGAGTTTCGGTTTTTTACGAAGAATTTTAATTAATTTTTATCTTAATTGAAATCTTTGATACTTTTTTAATAA
>CANQHJ010000001.1 GCA_947623665.1 uncultured Bacilli bacterium | reverse complement strand
CTTTACATAATAAAATTTAATTAAATTATAAATCTTATTTTTTAGGAGTTAAATCTCCACACTTATTCTACACTAACTATAACTATCATCCAGTATAGAAGTGCTAGAATAAAAAATAAATAAAGTGTTACAAATGGAAATAGGAATAAACTGATAAATGCATTAGGCTTATTTGTTTCCACTTCAATTGGATGACCATTGTTCTTTGTATATATCTTTCCTCCTTGCTTGTTAGTTGATCCTTTTTTTTCATTGCTATCATTATAATACCCAGATACATATTTTATTTCTTGATATAATTCTGCTTTTCCTTTAAATTCTTTTGCTATATCTTCATCTGTTATTTTTGAATTAGGTCCTAACATTTCTAAATTTGTTTTTGTCATAGGTTCTTTTAGATAATAAATCTTTGCTAAAAGAAAAAATTTTAAAAGATCTTTTTGTTTTTCTTCTAATAGATTTGGTAATTCTTTTTGATTTATATTACGAAAATCTATTTCTCCTATTGGAGTAGTCATAATATTGCTTGGTCTTAAATCTCCAACAACATTATTTACATTATGATATTTAAATATAGCAGTTAATAATTTATTTAAATTATAAGGATCACTTTTATTATACATATGCATCACCTATCTTATATATATATAATATAATAAAACTTACAAATTTTCAATTATTAATTAAAAATTGATCTAGGTGCCGTTTTTGCATTTCAATTTTTATTTGTCTAATACTTCTTGCAACACGGTGTATAGGGATATCTAATAATATGGATATTTCTTTATAAGTAAACCCATTACAACGTAATTCAAATATTTCTCCTAATTCTAAATCTAAATCTAATTTCAATTTATTTAACTCATAATAAAAATTTTTATTTAATACTATAGATAATGGCTCTTCTGCTTGTTCATTTGGAATTATATTCATATATTCTTTTTTTGTATTTGGTTCACAAACTTCATATGAGAATGCATTATTTAAAATCTTATAGCATTTATTTCTACTTTTTTGACAATAGACTTGAATATTTCTAGTAATGCAAGCTGTTACATATGTACAGAATTTAATATTTTTATTTACCTTATATGTTTCTATTGCTTTAAATATTGCATATATTCCTTCTTGAATTAAATCTTCTAATTCTAGTCCTTGATTTTGATTCTTTTTATAATGATTTTTAGCAATATATTTTACAATTGGTATATATTTTTTTATTAATAATTCTTTTGCTTGTTCATTGTTTTCTAAAATTAAATCCAATAGTTCATAATCATTAAGTTGTTTATAATAATCCATATCTACCTACTTTCTATTGGAAACTACTTCATATATCATTATTCCTGCGGCAACTGAGGCATTTAAACTGTTTACTTGTCCAAACATTGGAATTTCTGCAATAAAATCACATTTTTTTCTAATTAATTTGCTCATTCCTTTGCCTTCATTTCCTATTATTAAAACTGTTTTTCCATCATAGTTTATATTTTTATAATTTGTTCCATCCATATCTGTACCAATTATCCAGTAATTGTTTTCTTTTAATTTATCTATTGTATTAGCCAAATTGGAAACTGTTATAATTTTAGTATTAAATACTGTGCCAACACTTGTTTTAATGACTGTTGAGTTAACTAGTACTTGTCTATTATTTGGAATTATTATAGCATCTATTCCTGCTGCTTCACATGTTCTAATAATTGCTCCAAAATTATGAGGGTCTTCTATATGATCTAGCATAACAATTGAAGTTATTTCATCATCTTTTAAAATGTCTGCTAACTCTAAATACTTGTAGTTCTCAATATCTAGTATTATACCTTGATGAAGCCCATCAATCAAATCGTCCATTTGATGTTTTGACATGATTTTTGCATTGATTTTTTTGTTTTCTATTAAGGAAATTATATTTTTGTCATTAAAATTATCTTGTAAATATATTTTTCTTATTTTTAAATTTTTTTTGAATATTTCATAAGTTACATTTTTACCATAGACTAACATTTTTTACCTCCTATAATATAATTCATTATTTCATCTATTCTTTCTTTTTTATTTTCTAATTCTAAATATCCAATTAATGCTTCTAGTCCTGTTGCATATTTATAAGTTATAATATCACAATTTCTTGGATGAGATTTTGTTTTATAGTTTCTGGCTCTTTTTATTATTGTGATTTCTTCTTCTGTTAATAATTCTTTATCTAGTAGTTCAGTTAAAAATTTTGCTTGACTTTTTGCACTTACATAGGAAATTGCTTCTTTTTGTAGAGAATCTACATTAGCAATATTTTTCTCTATTAAATATCTTCTTATATAATTTTCATATATTGTATCTCCTAAGTATGCTAGAACTAAAATATTTATTTCATTTGTATTCATTTAAATCACTTCCGAGTACATTATACACTAAAAAAACAAAAGAAGAAACTATATAAGTTCAAATGTAGTTCCTTCTCTTGTATCATTTAATTTTATATTTTCTTTTAATAATTCTTCTCTTATTTTATCTGCAAGGGCATAGTCTTTATTTTGTTTTGCTTTTTTTCTTTCTTCTATTTTTTTGTTTATATATTCTAATTTTTCTTTTTCTATTCCCTTTGTCTTTTCTTTTAATAAATCTAACGATAGGACTTTATCAAATTTTTTTACTAATTCTTTTTTAGTTTTATCATTTAGACTTTTATCATTTAATACTTCATAAATAATTGTTAACATCATAGAAGTATTTAAATCATCTTCTATTGCTTTTTTAAACTTCTCATTATATGTTTCGATACTTTGACTATCTAGTTGACCTTCTTCTTGTAGTTTTGATGTTTTTTGTAATAGTTTTTGATAAGCATTTTTAGCAATATCTAAAGAATCATAAGTAAATACTAATGGTTTTCTATAATGACTTCCTAAACAGAAATAACGATACACTAAAGGGCTATAACCTTCTTCTTGTAATCTATTTATAGTTAAAATTCCACCTTTTGATTTACTCATTTTTCCTTGTTTATCGTTTAAAAATTCCCCATGACACCAGTAATTACACCATTTATGTCCTAGATAAGCTTCACTTTGTGCTATTTCGTTTGTGTGATGTGGAAAAATATTATCTACTCCTCCACAATGAATATCTAATTTATCTCCTAAATAAAGACATGCAAGTCCTGAACATTCTATATGCCATCCTGGATATCCTATTCCCCAAGGAGAATCCCATTTCATAGCTTGATTCTGAAATTTTGATAGAGTAAACCATAAACCAAAATCTCCTGGATTTTTTTTATTTGTATCTTCTTCTACATCATCTCTTACAGCAACTTTCATTTCTTCTGGATTTCTTCCTGACAATTCATAATAATTTTTAGCTTTTGTTACATCAAAATAAACATTTCCATTTGATACATATGCATATCCATCTTGTAGCATCTTTTCTATCATCTTTATATACATATCTATATGATCACTTGCTTTTTCTATTATTGACGGCTTTTTTATGTTAAGACTTTTCATATCTTCAAAGAAAGCTTTTGTATAAAAGTCTGCTATTTCATATACTGTTTTTCCTTCTCTTTTTGCACCTTTTGCCATCTTATCTTCTCCGTAATCAGCATCACTTGTAAGATGACCTACATCTGTTATGTTCATGACTCTTTTTACATCATATCCAATATATTCAAGACCTTTTTGTAAGATATCTTCAAATATATATGTTCTTAAATTACCTATATGTACATAATTGTAGACAGTAGGTCCACATGTATACATTTTTATTTTTCCTTCTTCATTTGGAATTAACTTTTCTACTTTTTTTGTTAATGTGTTGTAAATGTTCATAATATCACTCACTTTTCTATAGCAATTATATCACGTAGCTGTTTATTTTCAAAGTTTATTACTATATTTTTAAGGTTTTGAGTTCTATTTCTTTTTTGTTATCCATAAGTTGTGATGTGATTTTTGACATTACTTCTTCATTAATAATCTTACTTATTTTTCTTGCTCCATAATCTTGATAATTACAAGATGATGTAATTTCTTCCACAATATCCTGTGAATAATTAAACTTTATTCGGTCTTTAAAAGAAGTTTTCAACAATTTTAGTTGATAACTTATTATTTTTCTTATATCTTTTCCACATAATTTGTGGAAATAATATATTTTATCTATTCTATTTAAAAATTCTATACTAAAAAAGTCTTTCATTTCTTTTGATATTTCTTTTCTATTTTGGTTGAACCCTAATTTTGAATTTTCATATCCTAAATTTGATGTCATAAAAATTAATGTGTTATCAAAATTTATTTCTTCTCCTTTAGAATTTTTAATTTTTCCTTCATCTAAAATCTGTAAAAATAATTTTATAACATTAGGATGAGATTTTTCTATTTCATCTAGAAGTATTATAGAATAAGGATTATTTTTTACTAATTCTAAAAAATTGTTGTTATCATCATATCCTATATACCCTGGTGGTGAACCTATTATTTTACTAATACTGTGAGACTCTTTATATTCACTCATATCTAATCTAATGAATGAACTTTTGTTATAAAGTGTCTTTGCATATTCTTTTACTAAATAAGTTTTTCCAACACCTGTTGGTCCGATTAATAGAAATGAGTAAGGTTTTTGTTTTAAAAAATTACATTTTAATTTCATAGTAAATTCACATAGATTTTCGATTATATCGTTTTGTCCAGCTATTTTTTTTAAAAGACTTGCTTTTAATTCTTTTACTACTTTAGTCATATCTTCTGCTTCGTATATTGGAATTTTACTTTTTATAGAAATTACTTCTTTTACTAATTCTTTTGTTATTTTTTTTGGCTTATTTTTTTTTGATATTTTTAATTCTAATTTATTTGATTTATCTTCTAAAATTTGTTCTTCTTTTTTATATATAGAGGCTTGTTCATAGTCTTGTTCTAATACTGCTTGAGTCTTTAATTTTTTTAGTTTTTTTAATTCTGTTCTTAAACATATTTGTTTTTGTTCATCTTTGTTTAATGCAAGTGATGCTTTAGCACATACTTCATCTAGTATATCTATTGCTTTATCTGGTTGTTTTCTATTATAAATATATTTATTACTTAATTTTATAATTAAATCTATTATTTCCTCATCTAATATTGTTCCATGAAAACTTTCATATAATGGTTTTAATTGTAATAAAATTTCTTTTACTTTTTTTGAGTTTGGTTCAGTAATTTCTAGTTTTTGAAATCTTCTATCTAATGCTTTATCTTTTTCTATAAATTCTTTATATTCATTTGTTGTAGTAGCTCCAATTATTTTTATTTTACCTCGTGCTAAGGCGGGCTTTAAAATATTTGATGCATCTATTGCACCTTCTGCTCCTCCTGCTCCTACCATAGTATGAATTTCATCAATGAATACTATTACATCTGAATTTTCCTCTAATTCTTCTATTACTTTATTAATTCTTTCTTCAAATTCTCCACGATATTTTGTTCCTGCTATTAAAGATGACATAGCCATAGAAAATATTTTTTTGTTTTTTAAACTATCTGGGACTTTTCCTTCTTCTATTCTTCTGGCCAATTCTTCTACTAAAGCTGTTTTTCCTACTCCAGCTTCCCCAATTAATAATGGATTATTTTTTGTTCTTCTAGATAATATTTCTATTAATCTTTGAATTTCATCATCACAACCTACTACTGGATCTATTTCTTTTAATTTAGCTCTTTTATTAAAGTCTATTGCATATTCTTCTATCATTAACTTTGTTTTTGAATCATTTTTCTTTGGATTTAATTTATCTATAAATTCATCATATAATTCATCTATATCTATATTCATCCCAATTAAAATTCTAATTGCAACTCCTTCTCCTTCCTCTAAAAGAGCAAGAAAAAGATTTTCTACTGTTACTTCTTCATCTTCATTTTCTTTACTATCTAAAATAGCAGATTCAATTACTCTTTTTAATAAAGGGGTATATAAAAACCAATTATTACTTTCATTTCCTTTGCCTATTACACTTATTATTTCTTGATAAAAACTTTTATAACTTATTCCTAACCTATTTAATTTTTTAGTAATATATAATTCTTGATTGTGTAATATAGATAATAATAAGTGTTCACTTCCTACATATGGATGTTTTAACTTTTGCATTTCTTTTTTTGAATCATGTAATACTTTTTGAGCTTCTTCATTAAACTTTGAAAACATTTTTATCCTCCTTATTTATATTCTATGAATATTTTGGGTAAGAATGCAATAAAATATGTTCCAAAAAAAATGACAGAATATTTATGTAAAAAGAAAAGATATTAAGAAATGTCTTAATATCTTTTGAACACTATTTATAATTAGATTAAAATTAATATAGTGAATAATACTACTAATCCTACTAATATTTCTAATGCTAATTTCCAAATATGTTTTAACCATTCTATATATGAAATGTTTAAATATGATAAAGTAGCCATTAATGCAACACTTGTTGGTGCTACTAACATTACAAGTCCATACATAGATTGGAAAATTAATGCAATAATTGGATAAGCTCCTTTATCACTTACTAAACTTTGTAGATAAGGAACTGCACTTTGGAATGCATATGTTGGATCCACATTAAATAGTCCTGCAATTGCAGCTGCTACTGTTGTAGTTGCTACATTAAATCCTTTTGTTAATCCATATAACCAATCATAAATAACTAATTGGAATGGATGATAAGTAACAATTACTAAACATGTATAAATTAATACAACTAATAGTGCAGGTCTTAAAGCTCTTCTTGCTCCTGTTAGCATTGTTTGTAAATAATCATTAAATTTAATTTTATAGATTAAAGCTATAATTGCAGATGCAATTAGTAAAACACATGCAAATTCTGCTGCTGTCCAAGAACCAAAAGCATTAACATTACCTAAAAGTTTTCCGAAGATAGCAAATTTAGCAATTTCAAATTCTTTTATGGCTGTAGTTGCTGTTTCAAACCAATCTAGTTTGAAAGCACCATTCCATGAAGTAAATGCTAAAATCATTAGTAAGAAAATTAAATCTAGTATAACAACTAAAGGCCATACTTTTACCTTTTTGGAATCTTTAACTTCTACTGGTGCATAATCTTCTAATAATTTTTCATGTTCTTTTGTTTTCTTATTTCCTGTTTTATCAATATATTTAATGACATTGAAAATTAGTAATGCCAATCCAGCAACTATGATTATTACTTCAGAAATAATATTTTTTGTTATATCTATAGAAAATATTTGAAGTAAAACATTATTAACACTATAAGCAAATGTTGTTCCAATAAGTCCAACTATTACAGAACCTACTGTAACAGTAGCAGCAACCATTTTATCATATCCCATTAAAAGAATTAATGAAATAAGGAATGGAAATACAAATAAAATTGGAATTTGTACTCCACAAACTGAAGTAGCAATTGCTACTAATGCCATTATTACTGATAATACTATTTTTTCCTTTCCTTTTACTTTTTTAACTATTCGATCTAATAATATACGATATGCTTTAGTTTTATTTAAAATAGCATAGAACCCTCCAATAACTAGTACATAAACTGCAATAAATCCAAAATATGATAATGTAGTTATTGGATAATTAAATAAATCGAATAATCCCATTTGTACTCTTCCTTGGTCTACAAAACTTTCTTGGAAATATGCTGCTGGTAAAATCCAAGTTAAAAGCATTAATACGACCATAGTAATAAGTACAACTTTTAATGCATTATTTCTTTTCATAAATAACCTCCTAACACCATTTATTATACTATAAAATATAGAAAAAACAAGTTTTTATACCTTTTTATATGAAAAAATATAGAAATTAATCTATATTTTCATCTTCTGTTGGTCTCATAAGTGGAAACATTACTACGTCTTTTATATTCTCACTATTTGTTAATAATTGAACTACTCTATCAATTCCCATACCCCAACCTGATATTGGTGGCATTCCATATTCCATAGCATTAATATAATCGTAGTCCATACTCATTGCTTCTTCGTCTCCTGCTTCTTTTAGTTTAGATTGTTCTATTAATCTATTCTCTTGATCTTGTGGATCTACAAGTTCTGAGAACCCATTAACTATCTCTGCTCCATTAATTACTAATTGAAAACGATCTGTTATTTCTGGTCTATCATCATTAGCACGTGCAAGTGGTGATAAACTAGTTGGGTGTTCTGTTAGATATATTGGTTCGATTAAATGTACTCTTGCTACTTTTTTATAAAGAACATCTACTAAATTACCAAATCCTAAATCTTCAAGTGGTGTTTCACTTTCAACTTCTATTTTGTCTTCTTTTATCTTATTAAGTAATAATTCTTTTGTATTATATTTTTCAATATCTATATTAGCATATTTTATTAGTAACTCTCTAAAAGTTACAGTTTTCCAATCTCCACTAAAATCTATTTCATTTTCTCCTATAGTTAATGTTAGTGTATTAAATATATTTTTTATTATTGTTTGAAGCATATTTTGAATTAATTTCATATTATCTTTGTAATTATAATATGCTTGATAGGCTTCAATCATTGTAAAATCTTGTAAGTGAGTTGGATCTATTCCCTCATTTCTAAAGCAACGTGCTACTTCAAATACTTTTGGAATACCTGCAATGACTGCTCTTTTCATATATGTTTCTGGTGCTATTCTCAAATATAATTCTAAATCTAGAGCATTATGATGTGTTATGAATGGACGAGCAGTTGCTCCACTTGCTTTAGTGTTTAATATAGGTGTTTCTATCTCCATATATCCTAAGTTTTCTAAATAATTTCTTAATTCACGGATAAATTTTATTCTTGTTAAGAAACGATCTCTTGTATCTTGATTCATAATTAAATCAACATATCTTTCTCTATAACATAATTCTTTATCTGTTAGTCCATGAAATTTTTCTGGAAGAGGTTTTAAAGCTTTTCCTAAAAACTCAAAACTTGAAACACGTATAGTTTTTTCACCTGTATGTGTTGTGAATACTTCTCCTTCTGCTCCTATAAAATCTCCTACATCAAAGCATTCTTTAAAGAAAGAATATTTTTCTTCTCCTACCATATCTATTTTAATTGATAGTTGAATTTTTCCTTCTATATCACGAATAGTTAAGAAGCTCATTTTCCCCATTTTTCTCATAAAGACTATTCTTCCTGCTACTTTTACATTTTGTGTTCCATCTTCTAAATCTTTTACGTCTTTTATTTCATAATTTGTTTCATATCTTTCAGGATATGGGTTACAATGTTCTCTTATTTTTTCTACTTTTTCTCTTCTAACTGTTTCTTGTTCTGTAAATTCTCTCATGCTTTACACTCCTCTTCTTTTAATATATCTTTTTTTACTACTATTGTATTTGCAATTATATCATGTAATCCTCTACCATCTTTTCTAAATATAACCATAAAGAAAATTGTAAGTAAAATTATATATTGAATTGATTCTAAAAATATTGTTGTATATCCATAAAAGTTTTTATTTACAAATAGCATTAATGCAAAATTCAACATATTTATTAATATTGAGTTAATTATTAAACTACGGAAAATTAAGTCATTTATAGTAAGTGTAGTTCTATCATATTTTACTATTCCTATATTCATTATTTTTTTACCTATTGTTTGTCCTTTATTATAAAATTGAAAGACTATAAAGTATAAAATAACTACTGTCATTGTAATTAATGAACTCGTTCCTGTTACTTTTGATAATTGGTAATTTATATCTGACATTTGGTAAAAATAATTTTCTAAATTAATTTTTTTCTTGTTATAGTTTTCTACTATTTTTGTTGATTCTTTATCTAATTTAGAAACTGTTTTCATATCTATAAATGGACTTGATAAAATAGATACTACCATAGTTACTAATACCATATCTAATAAATAGGCAATTAGTCTTTGAGTAAATAAAGCTTTGTTTGCTATTAGCTCTTCTTCTGTTATATTTTTTTTAGTTTTCTTTGTCATTATTTAATTCCTCCTTATAAGAATTTAATAATAAAATTATACCATTAATATCCGTACATTTATATATTTTATTTTTAATTTCATTAGAATTTTTTAATCCTTTTAAATACCAAGAAATATGATTTCTAATTTCAAGTCTTGCAATTTTTTCTGTTTTCGTGTGTGCTAATAAATTTAAATGTTTTAAGCATATATCTACTTTTTGTTGTGGTGTCGGTGGAATTGGCTTTTCTTTTCCTTCCAAAATGTTTATTATATCTTTTATTAACCAAGGATTTCCTAATACTCCTCTTGCAATCATTACGGCATCACAATTTGTTTCTTCTATCATTCTTTTTGCATCTTCTGCTGTTTTAATATCACCATTTCCTATTACTGGAATACTTACTGCTTTTTTTACTTGTTTTATAATATTCCAATCAGCTTTTCCACTATATCCTTGTGATCTAGTTCTTGGATGAACACATATTGCTTTTGCTCCTGCTTTTTCACAAATTTTAGCTACTTCTACGGCATTGATATTTTCTTTATCCCATCCACTTCTAATTTTTACTGTTACTGGAATGGGTACAGCTTTTACTACTTTACTGACTATTGTTTTAATTTTTTCTGGACTTTTTAAAAGAGATGCTCCTGCTTGAGCTCTTAAGGCAACTTTTGGTACAGGACATCCCATATTAATATCTATTATATCTGGGTGCATATTTTCATAAATATACTTTGCTGCTTCAACAAATGATTTTTCATCACTGCCAAAGATTTGTTGGACAATAGGCCTTTCGTAGTCTGTCATATAAAGCATGTCAATTGTTTTTTTGTTTTCATATGTTATTGCTTTATCACTTACCATTTCTGCATATATTAGACCACAACCAAAATCTTTGGCAATAGTTCTAAATGCTGAATTTGAAATACCTGCCATTGGTGCAAGTACTACTTGATTTTTTATTTTTACATTTCCTATTTGCCACTTCATTGTTAGTAACTGCTTTCTAATTTTCCTTTTTTAGTAAATCTCTTATTTCTTCAAGTAAAATTATATATTCTTCTTTTGGTGCTTCTTCTTCTTTTTCTTCTGTTCTTTTTAATTTTTCAAATAGTTTTATCATTACAAAAATACAAAATGCAATAATTAGAAAATCTACTATTGATTGTATAAATGTTCCGTAAGCAATTTTTGCATTTCCTACTTTTAATACTAACGATGTAAAATCTAGACCACCTAAAACTGTTCCGATTAAAGGCATTAATATATCATTAACTAAACTAGTTACTATTTTTCCAAAAGCACCACCAATAATTACACCGACAGCCATATCTACCACATTACCACGTGATATAAATTCTTTAAATTCATTTACTCCTTTATTCAACTTCTTAATTTCATCTTTTGTTGATTTTTTCATACTACAATCACTCCTAACACGCTTATTATATCAAAAAATCTAAAAAATAAAAAGAATTGAATCAAATTAATTCAATTCTTCTGCATCATCATCGTCATTTTCTTTTTTATTTTCTTCTTGTTCTTCATCACTTTCTTCTTCTAAGTGATATGAAATATCTAATTTTTTAAGGAGTTCTGCTTTGTTCATTTTATCTGTATTTTCTACTCCTTTTTCTTTTGCCATTTTTCTTAAGTTTGTAAGTGACATTGACTCAAGAGTTGTATTTTCATCTTCTTCTGGCATTTTCTTATGTTCAACTAAATAATCGATTTGTTCTTTTGTTATAGTTTCATATTCTAATAATACGTTGGCTATTAATTCTAGTAAATCTTTATTTTCTTTTAGGATATCTGTTGCTTGTTTGTAGCAATCATTTACTATTTTACGCATTTCTGTATCTATTTCATGAGCTACTTCATTTGAGAAATGTTGAGATTTATTATAATCTCTTCCTAAGAAAACACTTCCTTCTTGATGTTCAAATTGTAAAGGACCTAAATCACTCATTCCATATTCTGTTACCATAGCACGTGCTATTTTTGTTGCTTTCTCAAAATCATTTTGTGCTCCTGTTGTTACTTCTTTAAATGTTAATTCTTCTGCAACTCTTCCTCCTAGTAATCCTGTTATTTGTTCTATTAAATCTGTTTTTGTTGCATTTATTTTTTCTTCTGATGGTAACATCATTGTATATCCACCTGCAGGTCCTCTTGGGATAATTGTAATTTTTTGAACATCACATGCTCCTTGTAGTTTAAGTCCTATAACTGCATGCCCTGCTTCATGATATGCAACTAATTTACGATCATTTTCACTATATTTTTTACTTGTTTTTGCTGGTCCCATTAGAACTCTATCTGTTGCTTCATCTACTTCACTCATTGTTATTTTATCTTTATTACGACGAACTGCAAGTAATGCTGCTTCATTTAATAAATTCTCTAAATCTGCTCCACTAAATCCTGGAGTTCTTTTTGCTAGGTTCTTTAATGTTACTGATGGTGCTAAAGTCTTATTTCTAGCATGAACTGCTAGGATTTCTTCTCTTCCTTTTTTATCTGGAAGATTTACTGTAACTTGACGATCAAATCTTCCTGGACGTAGTAAAGCTGGATCTAGGACATCTGGTCTGTTTGTTGCAGCAATAATAATTATTCCTTCATTTTCTCCAAAACCATCCATTTCAGTTAGTAATTGGTTAAGTGTTTGTTCTCTTTCATCATGTCCTCCACCTAATCCTGTTCCTCTTTGACGACCAACTGCATCTATTTCATCTATAAATATTAAACATGGAGCATTTCTTTTAGCTTGATGGAACATATCTCTTACACGTGAAGCTCCTACTCCTACGAAAAGTTCTACAAAATCTGATCCACTTATGAAATAAAATGGAACATTTGCTTCTCCAGCAACTGCACGCGCAAGTAATGTTTTTCCTGTTCCTGGAGGACCAACTAATAATACACCTTTTGGAATTCTTGCTCCTAGTTTTTGAAATTTCTTTGGATTTTTTAGGAAATCTATTAATTCTTTGACTTCTTCTTTTTCTTCTTTTAATCCGGCAACATCTTTAAATGTAACTTTTGTTTTATCTGTATTAAGTTTGGCTTTACTTTTTCCGAAATCAAGTGAGTTTCTATTTGCACCCATTTGACGTGAAAAGAAGAAAAATGCTATTCCTATTAAAATTACAAATGGTAAAATATTTACGATTACATATAATAATGAACTGGATTCTGGATCTGCTTCGGTTGTAAATTTAAAATCTTGTATTTCTGATGCTTCTGTTATTTTCTTTATTACTTCATCACTTAATGGTAATCTTGCAAAGTAAGTTTCATTTTCTTTATATCCTTTTATTTTTCCTGTTACTTCATAAGTAACAGCTCTTTCTTTTGGTATTAACTCTAATTCTTCTACATTTCCTTTATCTAGTTGTTTCATAAATTCGTTATAAGTTAATATATTTACTTTTTGATTTAAAACATTAAAAAAGTAAAATACTGCTAACATAACTAGTGCTAAAAACAAATATGGAAGTAAACCTTTTTTAACATTCTTTTTATTCATTGTATTCATAATACTTTCTCCTCCATTACTTATATTTCAATATTATATCATAAGTTTCTTGTTTTTTCTTATCAAATTTTGATTTTTTTACTCCTGGAATCCAAACTATATTACCTTGGGTATCTGTTACTATTGGCCATAATTCTCTTTTAATTGGTGGGATTTTTTTATCTATAAAAATATCTTTTACTTTTTTTGTGCCATTTAATCCTTTAACTGCAATTTTATCTCCAATATTTCTTGTTCTAATTGTAAGTGGTAATGTTATCTCATTACTGTTTAATCTACATATATCGTTACTATTACCTTCTATTTCTTCTACTTTTTCTATTGTATGATGATTTGGAAGTGATGCAAATGTATCAAATTGGATTTCATATTCATTAATATCTTCTGTATTCCTTTTTAAATAAAATTCATTATAACTTTTTATAGCACACACATCATTTGGCATATCAAGAGTAATATTTGACTTTTTTCTTTTTATTGTATCTAGCATTAAGTCTATATGTCTATCATTTATTAGTAATAAATCATCTTGATAATATTCTGATACTAGATAATATAGTATTTCTCTTTGTAAATATTCATCTATTTTTAAAAATTCATCTATTTTTATTTTTTCTTTTGAAATTGCTTTTTTCATAGCTTTATTTCTTTGTTTTTCTATGTATTTATATGCAGCTGTTAAGTTATGACTAAATTTTAAAAATTTGTGATGAATATCTTTATTTTCTTCTTTTAAAAAAGGTAGTATATATTTTCTATAACGATTTCTTGTGTATTTATCTTGATCATTTGATTCATCTATATAATAAGGTACTTTATTTTTTCTATTATATTCTAATATTTCTTCTTTAGTAAAATTTATTAGTGGTCTTATTATTTTATAACTATCCATATCAACTATTTCATGGAATCCACTATATCCTTGTAAATTTGAACCTCTAGATATTCTCATTAATATTGTTTCTATTAAATCATCTCCATGATGAGCAGTTATTAAATATTTTGCATCATATTTTAAGACTACATCTTCGAAGAAATGATATCTTATATTCCTTGCTTCATTATGAAAATTATCATCTCCATATTCTTTGATTATCATGCCTTCAAATGCCACATTATTACTAGCGCAATATCTTTCTAAAAAAGAATATTCTTCTGCACTTTGTTTTCTCATATTATGATTTACATGAGCACAAATTAAATTCAACTTATATTTTTCTCTTAATTTAATTAACATATGAAAAAGTGCCATTGAGTCTGGACCTGATGAACAACCTATGACAATGGTATCATTAATTTTAAAATGAAAATTGTACAGTTCCGTATTCATAACTTCATCTCCATAAATATTGTATCTAATTTAGTAATGGATAGCAATAATAAATTAAAAGTTTATTTTACGGTATTCGTAAAATAAACTCACCTTCTTTTGAATAATTATATTTTTCTCTAGCATAGCGTGCTATATAATCTGAATTTTGTAATTTATCTGCATCTACTTGTAATTCTTCTGCTTTTTCTTTTAGTTTTACAAGCTTTTTTTCTAATTCTTGTTTTTCTTGATATTTATCTATTATTTCTACCCAGTACTTTCCTGTTGTAAAGGTTGTAAAGATTATTGCGGCAATTGAAAAAATAGCATAAATAATAATTTTCTTTTTAGTATAATATTTTTGTTTCTTTTTACGAGCCATAAATCTTTGCCTACCTTTCTAACATATATTATAGCACTATAACAAGTTTATACAAGAAAGAAAATAGTCTTTTTTTGTTTGTTTACGGTGATTTTACAGATGCTTTATTTATAAAACTTAAAAAAACTCTAGAAATTTAGAGCTTTTGTCTTTTTAGTTTTCTATAAATATTTGGAATTAATTTTCTTAAAAATGTAGTTTTTATAAATCCTAAAGAAAATCCTATTATTATCATTATATATAAATAATAGTGTATATAACCATTATTTATATATTTAATGATTATAAAATATATAAGTCCACAATCTATTATGAAAATAATATTCATTATTATTTTGAACCATAGTACTTTTGAAAAAAGAAATTTATAATTAATGTTAACTAAACATGAGAAAATATATCCATAAATTAAGGATACTATGATAGATATTATTTGTAGTTTTAAATTCATTATTTAAATAACCTATTAAAAATACTATTTTCTTTATCTTTGAATTTATTTTCTTCTAGATATGAAAGACTTTTTACCATTCCTTTTATAGCAAGAGAACCTTGTAATGTATCTAATTTAATCAATATTAAGTCTTCTCCTTTTATTAATAACATTCCCATTACTGTTTCGATTAAAAATTGTTCTTTATCAAAGTTTTCTATTTTTTTTACTCCTGATATAACTAAATTTTTTCTTTCTACTAAATTTACACCATGATTATAATTACTAATATTTTCTTTATTGTCCATGTTTTTTCCTCCTACTTTATTGTATGAGGAAAGTTTTTTTTGAGAACTATTATTTTCTTTGAATTACTACTAAGTTTCTTAAACTTTTTTCTTTTGGCAAAGTAAATGTTTTTATTTGTGTTATTTGATAATTTTTTTGATTTAATATTTTTTGAGAATCTTTTATCTCTTCTTCTACACTTGCTTTCATAGCAACAAATATTCCTTCTTTTTTTAAGAAAGGTAATGCATAATTTAGAAGTTTAGGGAGTTTAGCAACTGCACGTGATGTTACAATATCAAACTTTTTATTTTCTTGTTTGTAGAATTCTGCTCTAGTATGAATGGCTTCTATTTCTTTTAAATCTAGTTCTTTTATTATTTCGTTTAAATAATTTACTCTTTTTAAAAGAGAATCTATTAGTGTTATTTTTAAATTTGGATAACATATCTTTAGTACAATTCCTGGAAAACCTGCTCCTGTTCCTATATCTAATAGAGTTTTTTCTTCTTTTAGAGAAACAACTTTTGAAAGAGTTAGGCTATCATAAAAATGTTTTTCATAAATTTCATTTTCTTCTGTAATTCTGGTGAGATTTATTCTTTTATTCCATTCTGTAAGTAATTTAGAAAATTTTTTTAGTTTTTCTTCTTGCTCTTTATTTATATTAATCCCTAATTTTTTTGTCTCTTCTATAAATTCATCCCAAGTCATTATTTTTCCCTCTTTCTTAGGTAAACCATTAAAATAGAAATATCTGCTGGATTTACTCCACTAATACGAGATGCTTGTCCAATTGAAGTTGGTCTTATTTCTGATAATTTTTGTTTTGCTTCACTAGCTATATTTGGAATTTTTTCATAATCTATATCAGTAGGTATTAATTTATTTTCTAATTCTAACATTCTTTCTGCTTCTTTTTTACTTTTTTTAATGTATCCTTCATATTTTATATTTATTTCTACTTGTTCTATTACTTCTTTAGGATATTCTAAAGAATAAAAATGTTTTAAGTTTTCTATTGTAATTTCTGGTCTCTTTAACAAATCATATAGTGTTATACCATCTTTTAATTCTGGTGTTGGTATTGATTTTAAGTATTCATTTACTTCTTTTTTTGGAGTTATTTTATTATTTTTTAAGAATTCTATTAACTCTTTTATTTCTTGTTTCTTTTTCTTGAATTTATTATAATATTCTCCTTTTAATAATCCTACTTGATGACCATATTCACTAAGTCTTAAATCAGCATTGTCATGACGAAGAAGTAGTCTATATTCAGCACGTGATGTTAATAATCTATAAGGATCTCTTACTCCTTTTGTTGTTAAGTCATCTATTAAAACTCCAATATATGATTCATTTCTTTTTAGGATTAATGGTGCTTTTCCTTCTAATTTTAATGAAGCATTAATTCCTGCAATTAGTCCTTGTCCTGCGGCTTCTTCATAACCACTTGTTCCATTTATTTGTCCAGCCGTGTATAAACCTTCTACTAATTTACTTTCTAGGCTTTGTTTTAATTGTCTAGAATTTATAGCATCATATTCAATAGCATAAGCATATTTTAATATTTTAGCATTTTCTAAACCTTTAAGACTGTGTACCATTTGTTCTTGGACATAGTGAGGCATACTAGTTGAAAAACCTTGTAGATATATATCATCATAATAAAGGCTTTCTGGTTCTAAAAATAATTGATGACGATTTTTATCTTTAAATCTTACTACTTTATCTTCTATAGATGGACAATATCTTGGACCTACTCCTTCTACATATCCTCCATACATACTTGATTCATCTAAATGTTCATTTATTATTTGGTGTGTTTTTTCATTTGTATATATTAAATGACATGGAGTTTGTTTTTCTGGGTCATATTCTTTTTTTTCATAGAAAGAAAAATTATGTACTTCATTATCTCCAGGTTCTAGACTAGTTTGTGTATAATCAATTGATGATTTTTCTAGTCTTGGTGGGGTTCCTGTTTTTAATCTTAATATAGTAAATCCTAATTCTTTTAGTTTATCACTTAAATGAAGACTTGGTTTTTCACCATGTGGACCACTACTTGTTTTTTTACTGCCTACTAGCACTTGTCCTTTTAGATAAGTTCCTGTTGTTAATATTACAGCATCTGATAGAATTTTTTCATTATTTGCAAGTATTACACCTTTTATTTTTTTGTCTTCTACTATTAAATCTTCTACCATTGCTTCTTTTATTGTTAAATTTTTCTCTTTTTTTAGGGTTTTTAACATTTCTTTTGGGTATGTTATTTTATCTGCTTGGGCTCTTAGAGCTCTTACTGCAGGTCCTTTTTTTGTGTTTAACATTTTCATTTGGATAGAGCCTTTATCTGCATTTTTTCCCATTTCTCCTCCTAAGGCATCTATTTCTCTTACAACTATACCTTTAGCAGGCCCTCCAATTGATGGATTACATGGCATATCAGCAATATTTTTAATATTTCCTGTTATTAATAATGTTTTATGTCCCATACGAGAAGAGGCTAATGATGCTTCACATCCAGCATGCCCTCCTCCTACTACTATTACTTCATATTTCATAATATCACTTCCTATTTTCCAACACAGAAATTTTCAAATAAGTGATCTAATATTTCTTCATCATATACCTCACCTATTATTTCTCCTAGTAAATCAAATGCTTCTTTGATATTTACTTCTATTATATCTATTGGTAGTCCATTTTTAAGGGCTTTTTCTGCTTCTGTTAAACTCTTAATTGCTTTTTTTACAAGAGTTAATTGTCTTGTGTTGGTTAAATAATTATAATCTTTTTTAGATATTTCTTCTAAATCAAATAATTCTTTTATTTTATTTTGTAAATCTATTATTCCTTGTTCACTATTTGTGTTTGTTGATACTATATTTTCTAACTTTTCTTTAATATTTATTTTTTGCTTTAAATCGTTTTTATTTAAAACTGTAATATATTTTTTATTTTTTAATTTATCGATTATTTCATAATCTTCTTTTTCTAATTCTTTTGATGAATCCAGTACTAATATTACTAAATCAGCATCTTGAATTAATTCTATACTTTTTTTAACTCCGATGTTTTCTACTTTATCACTACTTTCTCTAATTCCTGCGGTATCTATCATATTAAGTAGCATTCCATTTAAATATACTTCCCCTTCTACTATATCTCTTGTAGTTCCTGGTATATCTGTTACTATTGCTTTATCATGTTCTAAAAATAAATTTAGAATACTACTTTTTCCTACATTTGGTTTTCCTACTATAACTGTTTTTATACCATCTTTTATGATATTCATATTTTGAGATTTTTCTAATAAATTAGTTAGTTTTTCTTTTAATTGTGGTAAAGTTTTTTGCATTTTTTCTTTGGTGAACTCTTCTATATCTTGATATTCTGGGTAATCTATATTTACTTCTATATTTGAAATAATATCTTTTAGTTCTTCTCTAAATTTTTTTATTAAGTTGGAAGTTTTTCCTGATAATTGGTCTACTGCTAATTTTCTTGCTTCTTCACTTTTACTTTCTATTAAATCCATAATGGCTTCACTTTGAGTTAAGTCTATCCTTCCATTTAAAAAAGCTCTTTTTGTGAATTCTCCTGGTTCAGCAAGACGAATATCTGTTGTTAAAAGAAGTTCTAATATTTTATTTGTACTCATTATTCCACCATGACAGTTTATTTCTACTATATCTTCTCTTGTAAATGTTTTTGGTGCTTTCATTACTGATATTAATACTTCATCTATTATTTCATTATTATTTTTTATATATCCATAATTTATAGTATGACTTTCTACTTTGTTCAAATCTTTTCCATCAAAAAAGTTATTTACTATTTTTATAGAATCATTTCCACTTACTCTAATAATTGATATAGCTCCTACTCCTAAGCTTGTTGAAATAGCAGCAATTGTATCATTCATTTTATCACTTCCTTAGACCTTTTTATTTCTTGCGAGGATATTATAACATATTTTTTATAAGAAAAAAAGAAGATTTATTTATCCTCTTTTGGCTTTATAACTACTCTTCTGTTTGGTTCTTCTCCAGTACTTTCTGTATACACATATTTATTGTTAGTAAGTGCATTATGAACTATTCTTCTTTCGTATGAATTCATCGAATCCATTTGAGCTTCTATTTTAGATTCTTTTACTTCTCTTGCTATATTTCTTGCAAGTCTTACTAGTTGTCGTTCTCTTTTTTCTTTATAATCACTTACATCTAATAAGAATTTAAATGGCATACCTAATTCTTTTTTTACTACATTAGCAGTTATTATTGATAATGCTTTTAAATTCTTTCCATTTTTACCAATTAATAGTGCATCATTATCTGAATAAATTGAATATGTAGGGACTTCATTACTATTTTTTACTTCTATATTTGCTTCAATTCCCATATCTTTGATTAACCCTTGTAGATACATTTTTATAAATTCTACTACATCTCTTTTTTCAATAACTTCTATCTCTACTTTTTTACTGAAAAGTCCTTGCTTACTTTCTTTTTCTATTATAATTAAATTTTCTTCTAATTCTTGTAAGTCAATTGTTGCATTTTTAATTGCTTCTTCTTTTGTTTTAGCACTATATCTTTCTTTTTTCATTTTTCTTACTCCTTTTAACCATTTCATTTTGGAAAATTGTAAATATATTAGTAGTTACCCAATAGATACCTAAAGCACTTGGCATAAATATACCTGTTATTGTAATTATACCTGTCATAACAATCGGCATAGATTTCATACTGTCATCTAATGTGTTACCTGACATATTCATTTTAAATGCAAAGAATGTTGTTCCACCTATCAGAATTGCTAAAATTAAGTATATAGCGCAAGAACTTGTTCCAAATCCAACCATTGGTGTTGTTCCCATTTGTAGTGATAAAAATTTATCCTCAAATATTGCGGGTGTTCTTTGTACTGCTTCAAAAAATGCTATTAAAAGTGGTAGTTGTATAAATGAAAATAAACATCCAGACATAGGATTCATATTATATTTTTTATATACTGCCATCATTTCTTGACTTTGGCGCATCATTGATTCTTGATCTTCTTTTCCTTTATATTTGTTTTGAATACGATTAAGTTCTGGTTGAGCTTTTTTCATAAGCTCTGATTGCATTGCAGTTTTTTTAGTTACTGGATAAAGTAATAATCTTATAAGTAAACTTATAATAATTAAGGAAATAGCATAACTATTTACTGACTTTCCTAAAAGAATTAAGATATATGCTAGTGGTTTTATAAAAAATGTAGTCCATAATCCTTCATATTTTCCTGATGTAATTTTAAAATTTTTACAATCTGGTAATTTTTTTAAATTTACTTTATTTTTTTCATAAGCTTTTATTGTTTCTTTATTTGTTGGCTTACAAAGAATATTCTCCGTTAAGTTTTGACCTGTAACTTCATTTTTTACTGCTTTATTATTTTTATCTATTAATGTTTTTGTACAACCTGTTGAAATAAAACATACAGACATTAGCAATATTATGAGAATTACAATTTTTTTACTTTTGTTTTTTTTCATATATATTATCCTTTCATTATATATTCCATTATTTTTTCGAATGATTTTTCCATTTCTTTATATGATAGATTAACCATGTCTCTTCTCATTATTATAACATAATCAGAGTTATTTGGAATAACTTTTCTATAATTATCTACAATACTACGTATTTTTCTTTTATATCTATTTCTAAAAACAGCATTGCCTAATTTTTTACTAACCGAAATTCCAAATCTACTATAATCATATTTATTCTTTTTATAATAGATAATATAATGTTTATTTTTTTTAAATTTTCCTGTTTTTATTATATTGTCAAACTCACGATTACTTTTTACAATAAATTTTTTTTTCATATGACACCTCTTTATAATAGTAAAAAACCACTTTTTTAAAGTGGGTTACTATTTGCAAAGTCTTTTACGACCTTTACGACGACGTCTATTTAAAATATTAGTTTTCTTACGTGCAAAAAATCCATGTTTCTTTGCTTTTTTTCTATTATTTGGTTGATATGTTCTTTTCATTATAGTCCACCTCCAGTCATAAATCCCCATTATTATAATAAAAAAAGTATGTTTTTGTCAATTGATATATTAAAATTTGTTAAAATATTTTTTTAAACAGTTTGCACAGTCTTGTGGATTTTGTTTTTCACAATTGGGAATTAAAATTTGTGGAAATTGTGGAAAATATATTTTTTTCTTTTAATTACAAAGATTTTACTTGAGGAAAAAATTGAGGAAAAGTTGTGAATAAAATTTTTTTTAAATATACTGTTTACCTTTTTCCTCAGATGAGTTAAACTAAATTTATCTTTTATATTTTTGCTTTATAGGGGAGTGGTAGGATGAATGTTGAAATAATTTGGTCAAATTTTTTGAAGCAAATCAATCAAGATTTAACTTCACTTTCGTATAAAACTTGGTTTGCGGAAACTAAACTTTATAGTTTAAAAGATGGTAAAGCAACTATATTAGTTCCTATGTCTATTCATAAAAAACATTTGGCTGATAACTATTTAGAATTAATTATTAATACTTTAGAAGATGTTACTGGTGAAGAGTTTGATATTGAATTTCTTTTGCCTGATGAAGTAAAACGGGTAGAAGAGGAAGTTAAAAAAACAGAAGATTTAAGAGAAGAATTATTAGCAAGTGGCTTAAATTCTCCTCCTACTAGAAATAATTTGAATCCAAAATATACTTTTGAAAATTTTATAGTAGGGGATAGTAATAAATTTGCTCAAGCTGCAGCTTGTTCTGTTGCGGAAAATCCAGGAAAAATGTATAATCCATTGTTCTTATATGGTAACAGTGGCTTGGGGAAAACTCATTTAATGCATGCAATGGGGAATTATATTGTAGAACATAGCAATAAAAAAGTTCTTTATGTTACAAGTGATCAATTTATTGATGATTTTATTGGTATTAATAAAAAAGATGATAATGGTACAAACTTTGATTCCGTCAATTTCTTTAAAAATAAATATAGAAATATTGATGTTTTAATGATTGATGATATACAATTTCTAGGAAGAGCTACTCAATCACAACAAGAATTTTTCCATACTTTTACTAGTTTACATGATAATAATAAACAAATTATAATATCTTCTGATAGGTCTCCAGATGATTTGAAATTGTTAGAAAGTAGGTTAAAAACTAGGTTTTGTTGGGGACTTACTGTTAATATTGATCCTCCTGACTTTAAATTAAGAAAAGAAATTTTAAGAAAGAAAATTGCAGCAGGTAATATAAAACAGGAAATTCCTGAAGATGTTATTGAGTATATTGCTTCTAATATGGGAAATGACGTTAGACAATTAGAAGGTTCTATTACAAGGCTTGTTGCTTATTCAGCTATTATGGGAAGTTCAAAGATTGATTTAGATTTGGCTATTGAGGCTTTAAAAGATTTTATAAGTAAAGGACTTTATGAAAAAAATGATATTCATAGAATTCAAAAAATAGTCTCCGAATACTTTCAAATTAGTGTTGATGATATAAGAAGTAAAAAAAGAAATGCAAATATTGCTTTTCCAAGACAAATTGCAATGTATTTATGTAGACAGCTTACTGATGAATCTTTTCCTAAAATAGGAACTGAATTTGGTGGGAAAGATCATTCTACTGTAATGCATTCTGTTGAGAAAATTGCACAAGAATTAAAAGTTAATACTGATTTGGTTAATATTATAGAAAAGTTAAAAAAAGATATTCAATAGTTAATTGTGGAAAATAAAAATTTATACACTTATTTTCCACAAATAATATATTAATAATTTAGTTGTTTTATAATGGAAAACAGAGTTTTAAACTTTTTCCACAGTAATAATATAAAGAATAATCATAAAAAAAGAAAGAAGGTATATATATGAAATTTACAATAAAAAAAGATTTAATGGTGGATGCTTTAGTTAAAGTATCGAAAGCAATATCTACTAAAAATTTAATTCCTGTTTTATCAGGGATTAAAATGGAATTGAATAAAAAGAGGTTATTACTTACTGCATCTGATAATGATATTACTATTCAAGTAGAAATTCCTAAAGGAAATGATGAGGATTTTTCTATTGAAAAAGAGGGAAGTATAATAGTTCAAGGAAAATATATATTAGATATAGTAAGAAAATTACCTAGTAAATTAATTAATATAGAAGTTATTGATGGATTTAAGATTAGAATTTATACAGAAAAAAGTGATTATAATTTGAATGGTATAGTAGAATCTGAATTTCCAAATATAATGTTAGAAGAAAGTAAAGATAAAATTGAAATAACTAATGAAGATTTAAAACAAATAGTAATGCAAACGTCATTTGCATCTTCTCATGAAGAAACTAAGCCTATTTTAACGGGTATTAATTTTAATTTTGTGGGAAATATATTAGAGTGTAATTCTACAGATTCTTATCGTTTAGCAAGAAAAATAGTTAAATTAAATAAAGAATTAAATGAAAATTTTAATATTGTTGTTCCAAGTCATAACTTAGAGGAGTTATTTAAGATATTAGATGATAATAATGAAATGATTGAAATACATATATTTAGTAATAAAGTGTTATTTAAAAACAAGAATTTAAAATTTCAATCAAGAATTATTAATGGTACTTATCCTAATACTACTAATTTACTTCCTAAAGATTATTTCTTTAATATAAATGTTGATTTAGACCAATTTTATAGTGTAGTTGATAGGGCAAGTATATTGATGAGTGATAAGGAAAAAAATATAGTTACTTTAGAAACAGATGGTAATGAACTATATATTAGAAGTCATGCAGCAGAAATAGGAAAAGTAGAAGAAAAAATGGAAATTAACAATGATAGTGGAAAAAATATAAAAATTTCTTTTAGTGCAAAATATATGATGGAAGCACTTAAAGCTTTTTCAACAAAAACTGTGGAAATAAATTTTGTAGGGGAAATAAAACCTATTATTATTAAATCTTTAGATGATGAGAGTTTAACACAATTGGTTTTGCCAATTCGTACATATTAAAATACTATTTTTGTAGTATTTTTTTTTGAAATTTAATTTTTTAATGAATACGACAAAATTCGTTATTTTTCGACAATTGCTTATGATATTATGATTTTGAAAACGAGAGCTCATGTTTTCAAGATAGGGGGAAAGAAAGTGAATTATGAAGTAAGTGAAGGAACTTTAGCAATAGTTCCAGTAAGGAAATCATCAAGTAAAGTTTTTGAAGATGATAATGAGTATGTAGTAAATAAGATTCCATTTGATATAATGGATGAAAGTTGTAAATATTTTGGAAGTTCTTATGAAGGAAGAAAAGAAGGAGCAAAGTCAATTTTAGGTGTAGAATATAAAGTACCTATAGTTGTTGAGGATTCTAATAATTTAGTATTTTTTCCAACTGTGTCTCCTCAGGATCCTAAATGTGTTTGGATTGCTTCTAAACAAGTAAAAGATTATGAAGAATTATCTAGTAATAGTATTAGAGTAACTTTTGAAAATGATACACAGATAGTTATACCTGTTTCATATAGATCTTTTCAAAATCAACTTCTTAGAGCAACTAGATTAGAATCACTTATAAGAAATAGAAAAAAGTTGCAATAAATGTAACTTTTTTTTCGTGCAAAAATAATACATATATGATATAATAGTAGTGCATGTATAGGAATACCGAAATAGGGGATAGGTGATAATATGAGTCTTTTATTTGGTTTTAAATGATATTAAGTGAATTGAAATTGGTTAATTTCAGAAATTATTCTAAGATTTCAATTTCTTTACATTCTAAATTAAATATTTTCGTAGGAAAAAATGCTGCTGGAAAGACTAATGTGTTAGAAAGTATAGAAATTTTAGGACTTACTAAATCACATAGAGTGGGTAATGAATCTAATTTAATAAAAATAGGAGAGAAAAAGACTAGAATTATTGGTATTGTACGTGATGGAAATATTAGAAAAGATTTAGAAGTAGATATAACAGAAGGAAGTAAGAAAGTAAAAAAAAATAATAGAGAAATAGCTAAGATTGCTGATTATATTTCTAATTTAAATGTTATAGTATTTACTCCAGATGATATAGAAATTATTAAGGGTTCTCCAAGTATTAGAAGAAATTTTTTAAATTTAGAGATAAGCCAATTATCAAAAGAATATTTAAATATTTATAATGAATATAATAAGATTTTAAAAACTCGTAATGAATATTTAAAAATTATGATTACTAATGCTTTGGCAGATAAACATTATTTAGATATTATTACAGATAAATTAATTGAAAAAGCTGTTATTATATATCAATATAGAAGAAAATATATTGATAATGTTAATAAAAATATAAGAAAAATATTTTTTGATATTTCACATTCAGATGGATTATATATCTTGTATGAACCTAATATAAACTTTGAAAATTACGAATCATCATTTATTACTCAAAGATTAAAAGATGTATATAAAAAAAATTATCAAAAAGAACTTAATTATGGTATGACTTTATATGGTCCTCATAGGGATGATTTTTCTTTTTATCTTGAAGATAATAATTTAAAGTTAATTGGTAGTCAAGGACAACAAAAGTTAGCTGTAATTTGTTATAAATTATCAGAAATTCCTATATTTCAGGATGCATGTGGAACATCACCTTTATTACTACTTGATGATATTTTTAGTGAACTTGATAGTCAGAAACGTAATAAATTATTAAATTATTTGAATAATGATGTTCAAAGTGTTTTGACAACTACTGATTTGAGAAATATTAAAAGAAAAAACATAGAAGATAGTTATATTTTCACAGTGAAAGATGGTAACATAGAAAGAAGGTAAGATAATGGCAGAATTAAAAGAGAAAGAATATGATTCATCAGCTATTCAAGTATTAGAAGGGCTTGAAGCTGTACGTAAAAGACCTGGTATGTATATAGGAAGTACCAGTTCTAGAGGACTTCATCATTTAGTATGGGAAATTGTTGATAATGCAATTGATGAGGCACTTGCTGGTTATTGTTCTCATATAGAAGTTATTATAGGAAAAGAAAATACTATAACTGTAAAAGATGATGGAAGAGGAATTCCTGTTGATATTCATCCTAAAACAGGGAAAAGTACAGTAGAGACAGTATATACTGTACTTCATGCAGGTGGAAAATTTGGTGGAGGAGGATACAAAGTATCTGGAGGACTTCACGGAGTAGGTGCTAGTGTTGTAAATGCACTTTCAAAATGGTTAGAAGTAAAAGTATATAAAAATGGAAAAGTTTATTACCAAAAGTATAGTAATGGTGGACATCCAGAAGGTGAATTAGAAGTTATAGATGAATGTTCTATAGATAGGACAGGAACATCTGTTCGTTTTAAACCTGATAGTACTATATTTGAAGAAACTACTATTTTTGATTATGATGTTTTAAGAACTAGACTTAGAGAACTTGCCTTTTTAAATAAGGGTTTGCGTATTAGTTTATATGATGATAGAGAAGAAGATAAAAAAGATTCTTTCCATTATGAAGGTGGAATTAAAGAATATGTTGAAATGCTTAATAAAAATAAGAATCCTATTCATAATACAATAGTCTATGGAACAGGAGATGAAAAAGATATTTCAGTAGAAGTAGCACTTCAATATAATGAATCTTATAATTCTAGTATTTATTCTTTTGTTAATAACATAACAACACCAGAAGGTGGAACACATGAAGATGGAGTAAGACGTGCTTTAACAAGGATTTTAAATAAATATGCTTCTAATAATGGATTTATTAAGGGAAATGAAGCATCTTTGAATGGTGATGATGTAAGAGAAGGTCTTACAATGATTATTTCTATTAAACATCCAAATCCTCAATTTGAAGGACAAACTAAAACTAAACTTGGAAATAGTGAAGTACGTGGTATATCTGATAGAATATTTTCATCTTCTTTTGATAGATTTTTAATGGAAAATCCAGATGAAGCAAAAATAATTGTGGAAAAAGCTATGACGGCATCTCGTGCTAGAGTGGCTGCTAAGAAAGCAAGAGAGTTAACTAGAAGAAAAGGGGATTTAGATATTACCAATTTCTATGGAAAACTTTCTGATTGTAAAAGTAAAGATGCTAGTGAAAGTGAAATATTCTTAGTCGAGGGAGATTCTGCTGGTGGATCTGCTATTAAAGGTAGAAATAGTATGACACAAGCAATACTTCCTTTACGTGGAAAAATTTTAAATGTGGAAAAAGCAAGATTGGATAGAGCGTTATCAAATGAAGAAATTAGAACTATTATTACAGCATTTGGTACAGGTATTGGTGAAGAGTTTGATTTATCTAAACTTAGATACGATAAAATAATTATTATGACCGATGCTGATGTAGATGGATCTCATATTAGAGTTTTATTATTAACTTTGTTTTATCGCTTTTTCCGTCCTCTTGTTGAAGCTGGTCATGTATATGCTGCTCAACCACCTTTATTTGTTATAAAACATGGTAAAAACATAAAATATGTATTAAATGAAGAGGAACGTGATGAATATTTGAAAACACTTTCTCCTAATACAAAATATGATATTATGCGTATGAAAGGTTTAGGAGAAATGGATGCTGAGGAATTAAATGAGACTACTATGGATATAGAAAAACGTGTATTAAGACAAATAACTGTAGATGATACAATGCTTGCAGATGAGATATTTTCTAATTTAATGGGAGAAGAAGTAGAACCAAGAAGGACTTTCATTGAAGAAAATGCTGTATTTGCAGAAAATTTGGATATTTAGGAGGTAGGGTTATATGGATAGATTAGAACAAAATAATATTGTAAATGAAGTTAGAGATTCTTTTTTGGAATATTCTATGAGTGTTATAGTTTCTAGGGCTTTACCTGATTTGAGAGATGGATTAAAGCCTGTTCATAGAAGAATTTTGTATTCTATGTATGAATCTGGATATACTCCTGATAAACCTCATAAAAAGAGTGCAAGAATTGTCGGAGATGTTATGGGAAAATATCATCCACATGGTGATTCTAGTATTTATGAGGCTATGGTTCGTATGGCACAAGATTTTTCTTATCGTTATATGTTAGTTGATGGTCATGGTAATTTTGGTAATATAGAAGGATATGGAGCAGCAGCAATGCGTTATACTGAATCTCGTCTTTCTAAGATTTCGTTAGAATTATTAAGAAATATTAATAAAAATACTGTAGATTTTGTTCCTAACTTTGATGAATCAGAAAAAGAACCAGAAATTTTACCATCTAGATTCCCTAATATATTAGTAAATGGTACGATGGGAATTGCAGTTGGTATGGCAACAAATATTCCTCCTCATAATTTAGGAGAAGTAATTGATGGTTGTGTTGCATATATTGATAATCCTGATATTGATGTGGATGGATTAATGCAATTTATTAAAGGACCTGATTTTCCAACGGGTGCAATTATCTTGGGAAATAGTGGAATTAAAAAAGCTTATGAAACAGGAAAAGGTACTATTACTATAAGAAGTAGGGCAAAAATAGAAGAAGAAAAAGGAAAACATTATATTATAATTGATGAAGTACCTTATGGAATTAATACATTAGATTTGAAAAATAAAGTAGCAGATTTAGTTCATAATAAAGTTATAGATGGTATTGCTGATTATCATACTGATTTGAAAAATGGTGTTAAAATCACTATAACTTTGAAGAAAGATGCTAATCCTCAAGTGGTACTTAATAATTTATATAAACATACTGCATTTCAAACTAGTTATGGTATTAATTTCTTAATGTTAGATCAAGGAGTACCAAAAACTTTAGGTTTAAAAGATATAATTTCTAAATATATTGATTATCAAAAGGAAATAATTATTCGTCGTACTAAATTCGATTTAAAGAAGGATGAAGCTAGAGCGCATATTTTAGAAGGATTGAAAATTGCATTAGATCATATTGATGAAATAATTGCGTTAATTAGAGGTTCTAAAAAGGATGAAGAGGCAATGCAAGGCTTGATGAGTAAATATAATTTAACTGAAGCTCAGGCACAAGCTATATTGGAAATGAAATTGCGTCGTTTAACTGGTTTAGAACGTGAAAAAGTGGAAAACGAATTAGAGGCGTTGTTGAAAGAAATCGAAGAGTTAAAAGCAATTCTTGCATCTGAGGAAAAAGTTTTGAATATAATAAAAGAAGAAATGCTTGAGATTAAAAATAAATATGGTGATGAAAGAAAGACTAATATTGATATGACTGCTATTGAGTATATAGAAGATGAGTCGTTAATACCTGTGGAAAACATAATTGTAACTTTAACTAATAATGGATATATAAAACGATTAAAAGCAGATACTTATCGTACTCAAAATCGTGGTGGAGTAGGAGTAAAAGGAATGAGCACTAATGAAGAGGACTTTGTGGATCATTTAATCTCTATGAAAACACATGATTATATATTATTTTTCTCAAATAAAGGAAAAGTTTATAGAATGAAGGGATATACTATTCCAGAGTTTAGTAGACAATCAAAAGGTATTCCTATTATTAACTTATTAGCTTTAGAAAAAGATGAAAAGATTAATTCTATTATTAAATATGATGAGAATGCTGTGGAAAAAGTAAAATATTTAGTATTTACTACTGTGAATGGTTTAATTAAAAGAACTAAGGTAGAAGAGTTTGATAATATTAGAAAAAGTGGAAAAATAGCAATTACTTTAAAAGATGATGATCAATTAATAAGTGTAAAAGCTACAAGCGGAGATGATGAAATTGCTATTGGATCTTCATCAGGTAGAATGGTAAGATTTTCAGAAAATGAAGTAAGAGTAATGGGAAGAACAGCTTCAGGAGTTAAAGGAATAGATTTATGTGGAAATAAAGTTGTAGGTGCAGAAGTTGTTAAACCTGGAGATTACATATTAGTTATTTCAGAAAAAGGATATGGTAAACAAACTAAAATTGAAGAGTATAGATTAACGCATAGAGGAAGTAAAGGAGTTAAAACATTAAATATTACAGAGAAAAATGGAAATATAGTATCGTTAAAATGTGTTAATAATATAGAAGAAAAAGATTTAATGATTATAACTGACAGTGGAGTGTTAATGAAAATGCCATTATCTCAAGTTTCTATATTAAGAAGAGCAACACAAGGAGTAAGATTAATTCATTTAAAAGATAAACAAAGTGTTTCAACAGTTGCAGTAGTAGAAAAAGAATATGATCAAAGCCAAGAAACAGAAATAGAAACTCCAAATGTATAAAGAGTATAATTGAATATACTCTTTTTTTTGTTTCACGTGAAACATAGAGAGTTGTAATATTCGGGTTTCACGTGAAACAAAATATTTCCCGGGAAATAAAAAAATTATTGCTTGGGAAATATTTTTTGCTATTTACTATAAAAATATTGTGAAAATATTACTTTTATAATATAATTAATTCGATGCAATAAATATCTATGGAAACAGGTCAGGATTGGAAAATAGCAGCCTTAACATTTGATATTTATGTGCATCTTTATTTTTGGAAGTGATATTTATGAATATAAAGTTTATGAAGGTGGCTTTAGAAGAAGCAAGAAAGGCATATGAAATGGAAGAAGTTCCAATCGGAGCTGTTATTGTTAAAAATAATGAAATTATTGCTAGAGGCTATAATAAAAAAAACAAACTTAATAATGTGTTAAAACATGCAGAAATTATTGCTATAGAAAAGGCACAAAAAAAAATTGGGAATTGGAGACTTGATGACTGTGATATTTACATTACTTTAGAACCTTGTCCTATGTGTGCTAGTGCTATTCAGCAATCAAGAATAAAAAATGTTTATTATGGAATAGAAAATTTAGATGAAAATAATCATGAAATTGTAAATAAAATTTTTGCCAAAACTAATACAAATAAAAAAGTTAATTATATGTATGGTTTTTGTGCCGATGAAGTAAAAGAAATAATGCAACGTTTTTTTGAAAATAAAAGATAACATTATTTCTTTTTATTTGATATAATAGTGTTATCTTGGAGGTTGTTATGTATCAAGTATTATATAGAAAATATCGTCCTAAAAATTTTGACGATGTAGTTGGACAGAAAATAGTAGTAAAAACATTAGAAAATGCAATTAGAAATAATAAAATAAGTCATTCTTATATTTTTTATGGACCTAGAGGAACAGGGAAAACAACATTAGCTAAAATAATGGCACGTGCTGTAAATTGTAAACACCAAGATGGAAAATTGTTGTGTGATAGTTGTAAAAATTGCATTGTATCAAAAGAAAACGAATGTGTTGATATTATAGAAATAGATGCAGCTTCAAATAATGGTGTTGATGAAATACGAGAATTAAAAAGTAAGGTTAATTTAGTTCCAAGTAGTCTTGATTATAAAATATATATAATTGATGAAGTTCATATGTTATCTATGGGAGCTTTTAATGCCTTACTAAAAACTATTGAAGAACCACCAGCACATAGTATTTTTATTTTAGCTACGACTGAAATAGATAAAGTTCCAGAAACTATTATTTCTAGATGTCAGACTTTTTCCTTTGAACGTGTTTCAAATAATGATATTGTAAAAAGATTAAGGTATGTTTCTGATTTGGAAAACATTAATATATCTGATGAAGTATTGTATGAAATAGCAAGAGTTTCTGAAGGAGGAATGCGTGATTCTTTAGGAATGTTAGATAAGGTATCAATTTATAAGACTGCTGAAATTACTTTGGAGGATTTTTATAAATTAAATTCTTTACTTGCGGAAAAAGAAATAAAAGATTTTATAAAAGATTTTTGTTTGGGAAATAATAAAGAGTTAATAAAAAAAATAAATGATTATTTTAATAGTGGAAAAAATATTGTACAAATAGCTAATCAACTTGTGTATAAATTATCGGATGTGATTGTGGATTATTATATAAATAATGTTAAAGAAGATTTTTTTGATATTAAATTAATTGAAGTTTTAGCAAACACTTTAAACGAAAAAATGTTTGATTTGAAAAAAAGTGAACATCCTAATATTTATTTTGAGATAATGATTTTAAATATTTTAAGAAAGTTATCTCCAAAATCAATTGATTACGAAGATAAAAAAAATATAGTAATTGTGGAAAATAAAAATAGTGGCTTTGATTCTAAAATTGTGGAAAAAGAAATTGATGACAATAATGCTGAAGACGAAAATTTTGTGGAAAAAAAGAAAAGCAATAGGGTTGTTAATAAAGAAGAGATAAATGAAGAAAATTTAAAACTTTTGTATGATATTAATGATGTTAGAATAAATAATACATTTGCAGAGGCTTCTAAAGATGCTTTGAATAATCATAAAAGTATGTTTTCTAAGTTTAGTGATTTTACTTTTGATACAAAAATTGGTTATCTTATTTGTGATATAATGGATGCTACTCTTAGAGCTGCTAGTGAAAGGAATATTATTTTGAGCTATGAGTATGATTCTTCTGTTAAAAAGAATTTAAAAAATATTGATAAAATTCAAAAGGTTTATAATCAAATAACTGGATTTAATGTTTCTATTGCTCTTATTACTGATGAAAATTGGGAAAAAATAAAAGAAGAGTATATTAAAAATAAAAAAAATGGTATAATATATGAGTACAAGGAAGAGCCAAGTTTAGATGATAATTCTGAAAAAGTGGTTGATGATGGTAATTCAGAATCTGTTATCGAAATGTTTGGTGATGTAATAGAATATGAATAAAGGAGAGATTAATTATGAATATGCAAGCAATTATGAAACAAGCGCAAGCTATGCAAAAAGATATGATGAAATCTAAAGAAGAAATAGATGCTATGGAATTTGTAGGTGAAAGTTCTTTAGTCAAAGTAGTTGTTAAAGGTACAAAGGAAGTTGTTAAAGTAGAGATAGATAAAGAAAGTGAAATAACTTCTGAAGAGTTGGATCTTTTGGAAGATATGATTTTAGTTGCTACTAATAATGCTTTAAAACAAGTTGATGAAATTACTGAAAAAAAACTAGGAAAATATACTAGTTCATTACCAGGATTGTTTTAATTATGTATCCAAAAAGTTTAAATGAATTAATTGAATCTTTTAAATATTTTCCTGGTATTGGTGAAAAAACTGCAGAAAGACTAGCATTTTCTGTTTTGGATTTCGATGAAGAAAAAATTGAACTTTTTTCAAATAGTCTTAAAAATATAAAGAAAAATATTTCTTTATGTAGTATATGCAACTCTTTTGTAGAAGATGATAATTGTCTTATTTGCAATGATAAGACTCGTGATAGAGAAACTTTATGTATTGTAGAAGATGCAAAAAATGTTTTTTTGATAGAAAAACTTCAAGTGTATAATGGTTTATATCATGTTATTAATGGTTTGATTTCACCTCTTGAGGGTGTGAATCCAGAAGATATTGGATTAGATAAATTGATAGAGCGTGTAAAAAATGAAAATTTTAAAGAAATAATTTTTGCTTTTAAACCTAGTATAGAAGGAGAAACGACTGCACTTTATGTAAAAAAGCTTTTAGAAGGTTTAGATATAAAAATTACAAGACTTGCTAGTGGTGTTCCAATTGGAGCTGATATGGAATATATTGATACTCTTACACTAGAAAGAGCTTTAAATGATAGAAAGCCAATATCATAAAACTTAATTTTTTTCATATTTTGTATTAATGAGTGAGGTATGAGATATGGAGAAAATTTTTGCATATATAAAGAGATTTATTTTGAGTTCTTTTGTTTTATATGGATATAATATCATTGCTGCCAATTTTAATTTAGTAATTCCTATGAATTTAATTACTCTTTCTTTAGTAGGAGTATTAGGAGTACCTGCTATTTTTGCTCTTATTATATTAAAAATGTTTACATTGTGAGGTAATTATGCAAAATGAAATTAAAAAATATAAAAATTTTAGTGAACAAGTAAGAGTTAACTTTTTGAATAAAGAGAAATTTTTTCATGCTTATATAGTTGAAACTAATGAGAATGAATGTTGTGAAAATGTCATAATAGAATTAGTTAAACTTATTTTTTCTAGAATATACTCTGATGTTAATAGTGAGGAATATATTAAAATTTGTAATTTGATAGATAATGATGCTTTCACTGACTTTATAAAAGTTTATCCTAATAATCATATAATTAAGAAAGAACAGTTAATAGATGTTAAGTCTAAATTTAAGAATAAATCTATTAATAATTTGCAAGTTTATGTAGTTTTTGAAGCAGATAAGATGAATAAAGAAGCTTCTAATACTATTTTGAAATTTTTAGAAGAACCTAGTGATGGTGTGATTGCAATTTTAATTACTAAAAATAAGTATATGTTATTAGATACTATTATTTCTAGATGTCAAATACTTAGTATGGATAATATTATTTCTCAAATAGATGATAGTAAACTTGTCCACTTTTTTGAATTGTTTGAATCATCTGAAAAAGCCTTTTTAAATTATAATAAAATTCTTGAAGACTTGTTTGTTGATAAAAAACAGGCAATTACTATATTGGATTTATTAGAGAAAAAATATTATAATTGTATTAGTGAGGAAAAAGATATTAATGAACAGACTTTAAAGTATATAGAACTTTTTAGAAATGAGAAAAATAATTTGAAATATAATCTTAATTTTAAACTTTGGTTAGATAATTTTATAATTAAATATATGGAGGTAAAAGAAAATGTATGATGTAGTAGGTATTGTTTTGAATAACTCTGATGAATTAAATTATTATTCTCCTAATTCTTTACCTTTGAAAGAAAAAGATGTGGTAATTGTTAACACGGAAAATGGATTACAAATAGGTGTTGTAAAAAAAGGAGTTTATCAAGAAAGTAAAGATAATTTGTCTTCTCCTATTGAAAAAGTAGTTCGTGTTGCTACTAAGAAAGATTTGATTGTTAATGAAAAAAATGAAAAAGAAGCTAATAAGGCATTAAAATATGCTAAAAAAGTTGCTAAGGATTTAGGATTAGATATGAACTTTGTTGATGCTAAATATACTTTTTCTTGTAATCAGTTGTATTTTTATTTTGTTTCTTCTGCTAGAGTGGATTTTAGAGAACTTGCAAAAAAATTAGCCCAAAAATATAAAACAAGAATAGAATTAAGACAGATTGGTGTTAGAGATAAAGCAAAACGTGTTGGAGGATTAGGACCTTGTGGATTATTTTTATGTTGTAATACTTTTTTAACAGATTTTAATAGTGTTTCTATTAATATGGCTAAAAATCAACTTTTAGCTTTGAATCCAACTAAAATCAACGGTGTATGTGGAAGGCTTTTATGTTGTTTGAATTATGAAGATGATGTATATACAGAATTAAAAAAAGATATGCCTTCTCTTGGTACAATTGTGGAAACTAAAGATGGTGTTGGAAAAATAGTTTCTATGGATGTGTTTAAGAAAGCTGTGAAAGTAGAATATAAAAATCAAGGTATTATTGAATATGAAATTAATGAATTGTTCACAAAAAATAACTGATTTAGTTGGATATGATAGAAAAATTATTCAAGATAATAATTTTTTAGCTTTTTCATTGGATAGCTTAATTTTAGCTAATTTTGTTAATATTAATACACGAGTAAGAAATATATTAGATTTAGGAACGGGTATTGCACCCATTCCTCTTATACTTTCTCTTAGAACTAATGCTCATATTGATGGTGTTGAAATACAAAAAGAAGTATCAGTTATTGCAAAGGAAAATGTAAAAATAAATAAACTTCAAAAACAAATCACAATTTATAATGAAGATATGAAAAAATTTGCAAAAAGGATTGATACTGAAACTTATGATATTGTAGTATGTAATCCACCTTTTTTTAATAATAGTTTTAAATTGCCAGTTAGTGATTCTAAAAAGATTAGTAGGCATGAACAATCGATTAGTATTGAAGAAGTGTTGTCTATAAGTAGAAAATTATTGAAAAATAATGGTAAATTTGCAATGATTTTTAGAACAGATAGACTAGTTGAAATATTAAGATTATTTGAAAAAAATAATATTGAACCTAAAATAATTAGATTTATTTATCATAATCAAAATATGAATGCTAAATTATTTTTTATTGAAGGAAGTAAAAATGGAAGAAGTGGTTTGAAGATATTACCACCGTTTATTATGTATGATGAAAATGGAAATGAGACTAATGAATATAGAAAAATATTAAGTGAGGTGAAGAAATGATATGAGCCAAAAAAGTTATGATAATAGTAAAAGTTTATATTTAGTACCAACTCCAATTGGTAATTTAGAAGATATTACTGTAAGATCACTTAATACTTTGAAAAATGTAGATTTAATTTTATGTGAAGATACTAGAATTACTGGTAATTTATTAAAAAAGTATGATATAAAGAAGAAATTAATTAGTTGTCATGAGTATAATGAAAAAAATATTAAAGAAAAAGTAGTTCAGAAAATAAAAGATGGTAATGATGTGGCACTTGTTACTGATCAAGGTACTCCGATTATTAGTGATCCTGGTTATGAAATTGTTAAAGAAGCTATAAGGAAAAAAATTAATGTTATTTCTTTACCAGGTGCAACTGCTTTTGTTCCAGCTTTAACTATGTCAGGATTAATGCCTGCACCTTTTACTTTTTATGGATTTTTAAATGCAAAAGATTCTAAAAGAAGGAAAGAATTAGAAATATTAAAACAAGTTGATCATACACTGATATTTTATGAAGCTCCTCATAGAATTGAAAAGTTTTTAAAAGATATGTTAGGTATTTTTGGAAATAGAAATATTTGTATATGTCGTGAACTATCAAAAAAATATGAAGAGGTTTATAGAGGAAAAATTAGTGATGTAATTGAAAATATGAGTACATTAAAAGGAGAATTTGTAATAGTGGTGTCTGGTAATGATAGTGTAAAAGACTTTTCTGATGTTTCTATTTTAGAACATATAAAATTATATTTAGACGATGGTATGTCAGAAAAAGATGCTATAAAAAAAGTTGCAGAAGAAAGAAAAATAGCAAAATCTATAGTTTATAAAGAATATCATACAAGAGGGAAGTGATAATATGAAGTTAATTGTTGGTCTTGGAAACCCTGGCAGGGAGTATGAAAAAACTAGACATAATATAGGATTTATGTTTTTAGATAATTACTTAAAATATAAAGGTATTAGTGGGTTTATTCAGAAAAATAATGGTTTGTATGTAAAGGCAAAAATTAATGATGAAAATGTTATATTTTTAAAACCTCAATCTTATATGAATTTATCTGGTACAGTAGTCAGTTATTATGTTAATTATTTTAAAATAGATATTTCTGATATTTTAGTTATTTCAGATGATTTGGATTTAAATATAGGTAATTTTAAGTTGAAATCTAAAGGAAGTAGTGGAGGACATAATGGACTTAAAAATATAGAAAAAATGATCTCTAGTCAAAATTATAAAAGACTTAAAATAGGAATTTCAAATAAAAAAGATTATGATACTATAAATTATGTTTTAGGTAAATTTACAAAGGAAGAGTTAGGTATATTGGAAAGTTTGCAAGATAAAGTTAATGAAATAATAGATGATTTTTTTATATTAAGTTTTTCGGAGTTGATGAGTAAATATAATAGTAAAAATAAATAGGTGAAAATTATGAGTGTGTTTGATAATTTAGTTAAGATAAGAAATCCAGAGAACATCGGTAATAGAGGTATAGTGGGTATTACGGATGAGTTTTTTTGTGTTTATTTATATAATTTATTAAATCAGCAAAGTAAAGATTTGCTTGTTGTTATGAATTCTTTATATGAAGCAAATAAAATATATAATTCTTTGTCTAATTATACTGATGATGTTTATTTGTTTCCTATGGATGATTTTTTGACTAGTGAATCTTTAGCAGCAAGTCCTGATTTACAAGTTACTAGACTTGAAACATTGTCTACTATAGTTAATTTAAATAAAAACAAAATAATTGTAACTAATCTTATGGGATATTTAAGATTTTTACCTACAAAAGAAAAATATAATGATAGTATAGTTTCTTTGAAAAAAGATGAAGATATTGATTTTGAAAAATTTATTGGTAAATTAGTTAATATGGGATATAGAAAAGACTCTATTGTAACTAATACATCTGAGTTTGCTCATCGAGGTTATATAGTAGATGTTTTTCCTATTGGAGAGATAAATCCTATAAGAATAGAGTTTTTTGGTGATACTGTTGATTCTATTAGAGCTTTTGATCCGGAAACTCAAAAATCTATTGAAAAGTTAAATGAGATAACTATATATCCTTGTTGGGAATTTTTAACGGATAAAGATGTTGATGAATTAGAAACAAAACAAAAATATTTAAAAAAGTATTCAAATGAAGTGGTATCTATTTCCTCTTATTCTTCATTTGTTACAATTTTTAAAGATTATGGTCAAATTCAAAACGGTTATTTGCAATTGGAAGAAGATATTTTAACTTATAGAAATAGTAGAGATAAAGATTTTAAAGATGATTATATGCATTCTTTATTATCTATTAAATCTGATGAAAATATATATTATATGAATCTTAATAATATTTCTTTAAAAAATATTGATATTGATAGGTTTGATGTAGTAGAAGTTCCGATGTTTAATGAGGATATTGCACGTATTGAATCTTTTTTGAGAAAATCTATTTCAAACGGAAAAACTGTTGTGATGTGTTTAAAAAAACATCAAATAAATGCTATTATAAAACATTTACAAGTACCATATGTTTTGACAACTGAAGAAAAAATTAAAGATAATAAAGTAAATATAATAGAAAAAGTATTAGATAAGGGATATGTTTATGAAAATTATGTTTTTATAACTGAAAATGAATTGTTTAAAGTAAAGAAGGAAAATAAGAAATATAAAACTAAATTAAAGCATGCTAATAAGATAAAAAGTTTAGAAAAATTAGATATTGGTGATTATGTTGTTCATGAAATTCATGGTATTGGAGTATATAATGGTATAAAAGAACTTACTAGTAATGGATTAAAAAAAGATTATATAGAAGTTTTATATAAAGGTAATGATAAGCTTTATATTCCAGTAGAAAAAATTGATATTTTAAATAAGTTTTCAGGTAAAGAAGGAGTAATTCCTAAAATAAACAAATTAGGTGGTAAGGAATGGCTAAATACAAAAAGTAGAGTACGTAAAAAAGTTAAAGATATTGCAAAACGTCTTATAAAACTTTATGCATTAAGAGAAAGTCAGAAAGGATTTGCTTTTTCAAAAGATAATAATTTGATTAAACAGTTTGAAGAAGATTTTGATTTTGAGTTAACAGATGATCAAAAGTTAGCAATTTCTCAGATTAAATCTGATATGGAGTCTTCTAAGCCTATGGATAGATTGCTTTGTGGTGATGTTGGATTTGGTAAAACAGAAGTTGCTTTTGTTGCATGCTTTAAAGCTATATTAGATTCTAAACAAGTGTTGTTTTTATGTCCAACTACTATTCTTTCTAATCAACATTATAGTAATGCAAAGGAGAGATTTAGTAATTTTCCAGTTAATATAGGAATTTTAAATAGATTTACAACACCTAATGAAAAGAAAAGAATAATTGAAGGATTGAAAGATGGTACTATTGATTTGGTTTTTGGTACTCATAGATTGTTAAGCAAAGATATTCAACCAAAAGATTTAGGACTTTTAGTTATAGATGAAGAACAACGTTTTGGAGTTACACATAAAGAAAGAATAAAAGAGTATAAAAATAATGTTGATGTTTTAACTTTAACTGCAACTCCAATTCCAAGAACTCTTCAAATGTCTCTTACTGGTATTAGAAGTTTGTCTTTAATTGAAACACCACCAGTAAATAGGTATCCAATTCAAACTTATGTAATAGATGAGAATGAACAAATAATAAAGGATGCAATTTATAAAGAACTATCACGTGGTGGACAAATTTTTATGCTTTATAATAGAGTTGAATCAATTGAGAGAAAAGCATTTTCTATCCAAAAGTTAGTTCCAGATGCTAGAATAGTATGTGCACATGGACAATTAACTAAAGATGAGTTGGAAAACAGAATGATGGATTTTACTAATCATGAATATGATATTTTGTTATGTACGACGATTATAGAAACTGGGATTGATATTCCTAATGTAAATACTTTAATTATATTTGATGCAGATAGATTTGGTCTTAGTCAGTTGTATCAAATTAGGGGAAGAGTAGGAAGAAGTGATCGTTTTGCGTATGCTTATTTGATGTATAAGCAAAATAAAGTACTGACAGAGTCTGCAGTAAAAAGACTTAATGTTATAAAAGAGTTTACTGAACTTGGTAGTGGTTTTTCTATTGCTACTAGAGATTTATCTATTCGTGGAGCAGGAGACATGCTAGGAAGTGAACAAGCAGGATTTATAGATTCTGTTGGTATTGATTTATATTTAAAAATACTAAAGCAAGAGATTAGTAAACAAAAAGGTGAAGATATAAAAGAAAATGATGAAGAAGAGGTAAAAAATCCTTTATATCAAGTTAGTACTCATATAGATGATGATTATGTAAAAGATGAAGATTTAAAGATTGAAATTCATAGGAAAATTAATTCTATTGATAGTTTTGATAAATTAAAAGAAGTAAAAGAAGAGTTAGAAGATCGTTTTGGTAAACTTAGTGAAGATATGATTCTTTATATGTATGAAGAGTGGTTTGAAAAATTAGCTGATAAGGTAAAAATGGAGAAACTTGTTCAAACTAAAAATTCTGTAGAGATGTACTTTGATATTAATCTTAGTAAAGTGATTAATATGGAAGAGTTATTTGTTGAGTCTTTTAAAATAACACCAATGTTTAGATTTAAAAGTACTAGTAGTAAAATTATAATTATTTTAGATACTATAAAACTTGAAAAAAATCCTTTATATTATTTAATAGAACTGTTAGAAAAAATTTCTATAATTTGAAAAACTATATTGACTAAAAAATAAATGATTGGTATTCTGTATTAGAGAGTAGAAGAGGAAAGCATATGGAAGAAGTAACAAAAATAAAAGAAAAACATTTAAGTAATTATAAAGAATCAATAAAAGAAATAATAAAAAATAATAATAAAGCATTATTTGTTGATGATATTAATTCACTTTTACAGAAACCACCACTTGATTCAATGGATGTTATAAAAAGTCAACTTTTGATTCTTGCAAAAAAACATAGTATAATTTTAAATACTGAATACATGGAAAAGAATTTACAAAAATATCGTGATAGTATTAGTAAAAGTTTTAGTCCTATAATGAAAAAAAGAGAAGAATTGTTGCTTTGCAGTGTGGATAGTTTTTCACCTAAGAAAGAAATGGATACTATTAAAATAACAAAAAAGAGATTTTCTGATATTAATAGAGAATTAAAAAAAGAGGCAAAGAGGATAATAGATGATAATATCGAACAGTATCTTTTAAAAAATATTAAAAAATATTTTTCTAGTGGTGAAGATGAAAAAGTGATAAAAGATTTTTCTTTAGAATTTACTAAATATATAAAGAAAAAGTATTTTAAACAATTACTTGAAAGTATAGAATTAAAGGTTTTAGTTAAAGATACCACTTTGTTTAATGGTATAAGAGAACAAAGTGAAAGATATTTGTTTGTTAATAGTAAATCATATCTTTTTTCTGATAACAAAGAGTAATAATTACTTTTTGTTTTTTTGTCCCAAAATTTACCAACATTAAAATTGAATATAACTATTATAATATAATTAGATGGAGAAAATAGTATAAATTTTTAATATTTAGAAACAATAATATTAGTTGGGAAGCGAGGAGATAAAATGAGAACAACTGGTGTAGTTAGGAGAATAGATGATCTTGGTAGAATTGTTATTCCAAAAGAAATAAGAAGAAATTTAAGAATTAGAGATGGTGAACCTTTAGAAATTTTTGTTGATAAAGAAACTATAGGATTAAAGAAGTTTTCTTCTATTAGAGAAATGAATGAGCTTGCTAAATCTTTTATAGGAATAGTAAATAATACTATTGGTAAAAACATTTTTGTATCTGATAGAGATTGCTTTTTAGCAATTTCAGGAGAATTAAAAGAAAAATATCTTAATAAAAATATTTCTCCTTATTTAGAAGATATAATGAATAATAGAAAAATTGTAGTAGAAAAAGATTTTAATAAGTTAGAATTAGTAGAAGGACAAGAATTAAATTGTACTTATGTAATATATCCGATTATAATGAATGGGGATGCTATTGGATTAGTATTAGTAGTATCAACTAAAGAAAACTTATCTGGCACAGATGAAAAGATTGCTAATGTTACTGCTAGATTTTTAGGTGAATATGTAGAACAATAATTGTAAAAAATAATGTAAAGTTTGAAAAAAATCTTTGAAAAGGCTTTTTTCTTTCTTTTTTTATGTTATAGTAGATGAGTGGTAGTGAGAAGTAGAAATAAAAAAAGGAGAATATATGTTAGATAAGTTTATGCAAAAGCACTCTTTGGATGTTGCTTATTTCTCAGTAGCTATTTATTTAGTGTTAATTATCTTGCATAGTTGGGAGTTGGTTGATATTCTATATCTATGTATGCTAACGATTTATTATGTTAGGATTAAAATACATAGAAGACATACGAGATATCTTATTTAGTTAAGATATTTTTATTTTGTAAAAAATGTTGAATATTGTTTTTTAGTATATTATATTTAAGTTATAGGAGTGATGATTATGTTGATAGATACTCATTGTCATTTAAGTGCAGAATATTATGATGATATTGATAAAGTAATAAAAGATGATAAAAAAGCAGGAGTTGGTAAAATAATTGTTAGTTCTTGTGATGTTTTAGAGTATGATGAGGTTATAGAGTATTCTAAAAAATATGATTTTATATATTTAAGTTTAGGTATTCATCCAGAATATGCTTCTACTACAACAAAAAAAGATTTAGAAAAGCTTGAAGAATTATTAATAAAAACACCTAAGATTGTTGCTTTAGGAGAGATTGGATTAGATTATTATTATACTAAGGCAAATAAAGAAGAACAAAAACAATTATTTAAAAAACAGTTGGAAATTGCTTTTAAATTGTCTTTACCTGTAGTTATACATTCAAGAGACGCTACTTTGGATACCATAGAAATATTAAAAGAATTTCCAGAAGTAAAAGGTGTTATCCATTGTTTTTCTGGATCTTTAGAAACTGCAAATATTTATATAAAAATGGGATATAAATTAGGAATAGGTGGTGTTGTTACTTTTAAAAATAGTAAACTTAGTGAGGTTGTGAGAGATATTCCAATTGAATCGTTGGTTCTTGAGACTGATAGCCCTTTTTTAACGCCAGATCCTTATAGAGGTAAACAAAATAGTTCTAAATATTTACCTTATATTTTAAAAAAGATTTGTGAAGTAAAATGTATTAATTATGAAGAAGCAGAAAAAATAATTATAGATAATACAAAAAGTATTTTTAATATGTAAACTGTTTATTATTAAACTAGATTTTTATATTTAAATATGTTATGATAATTTATATTAATAGGGTAAAGAAGGGTGATTCATATGAGAGAGGATATAAATGCAGAATATAAGCCTCATATCTCGATAGTTGATACTGTAAAATTAGCACTTCATTATGTTTCAAAAGTAATTTTATGGTCAATATTTTTAATATTAATTATCGCAGCAGTTACTCTAGTTGTATATTTTATAGATTTGAAGAAAAATATAGAGACAGGGAAAAATACAATTCCTTTATTTAATGCTTATGTAATTATAAGTCCCAGTATGGTTCCTGCTATTAAAGTACAGGATGCAGTAGTTGTAATGAGAACAGATGTTAATAAATTAAAAAAGAATGATATTATAACTTTTGATTCTAAAGATCCAAGATATGATGGCATTACTATTACACATCGTATAGTTGGAATTGAAAATAAGGGTTCAGATAATGTTTTGTTTAGAACGAAGGGTGATAATAATAATACAGAAGATACTGCTTTGGTAAATGGAAAAAATATTTATGGAAAAGTAATATTAAGGATTCCTAAAATAGGATATATACAATATTTCTTATCTCAGACTTATGGATGGGTACTTGCTGTTGTTGTTCCATGTCTTGGAATTATTATATATGATATTATGAAACTTATAAAAACTATAAAAGAAGAAACTTCTAGAAAAAATAAAAAAGATAAAAATAATCAATTTGTTCCAAAGACTGTTAGTAGTTTGGATTTGAAAAAGAAAAATGGTGAAGATGAAATATTGGAAGATGAAATATTAGATTCGAAAGAGGAAAAGAAAAAAGATAATATTGATAAAGAACGCAATAAAAAGCAAGAAAAAGATGAAAATAAACAAAAATATAAGAATAAAAGTAAAGCTAAGAATAAACAAAATAAGAAAAAAAATTTAGATGAAGAAGATGAGTATTTGGAAGTTTTAAGAAAATACAGTGAGCAGAAAAAACATAAAAAAGGAGGTCGTTAGTATGAAAAAAACTGCTGTTATTCTGCTTTCTTCTACTGCTATTATTGTATTTACTGTAGTAGTTGCTATCTTATGTTTTAGATTGTATTATCATCATGATAATAGTGATGTAGGTAATGTTGAAATTGTTATAGGAGATAAAGGAAAAGGTGTTGATATTGAACAATTATTACCTATAAGTGATGAAGAGGCTAAAAAGATGAACTATTATAAGTTTGATGTTAAGAATAATGGTAATATTGATTCTAGGTATCAAGTGTTAATTGAGGAAGTTGAACTTAGAGATAAAAAAGGTTATAGAAAAAGTGAGTTACTTTCAAGAAATCAATTACGTTATGAATTGAAATTAGATGGAAAAGTGATTGCTAGTGATGATATGTCTGAAATAAAAAATAATATAATTGATGAAAGAATTATACCTGTTTCTAAAACTAATAAGTATCAATTGAAGGTTTGGATTCCACAAAGTGCAAATAATACAAATTGGAGAGGAAAATATTATCGTTATAAAGTTAATATTCAAGCAGTATCGGAGGAAAATAAATGATAAAATTATTAAAAGAATATTTGAAAGTAATTGGTTATACTTTCACGGGGTTAGTTTTTGGTGCTTCATTTTTCTTACTATTTATAAACTTTTATCATTATAAAGATATTAGTACAAAATTGGTAAAAGCTGATTCATCAATACAAAAACTTCAAACAGTAAATGAAAAACTTACAGAAATAAAAGGTACAGTTTCAAGTTTTAATCCTAATTTATATAATGGACCGAAAGAAAGAGTAATGTTAATGACTATTAATTCAAGGATGCAACTTTGTGTTAAAGCATTTGAAAATGAAGATTTAAATAAAATGCTTAATAAAAAAGAAATGACTATAACAGATGTTTATAGACTTCAAAATTTATATCAAAGTCAAATAGTAAATGGTTGTATTGTAACACAATTATATGAGTTAGGATTGACTGGAGAAAATGCTAAATTTCATGATGAAGATTTGGCTAAAATAGCTCCATTTATTAAATTAAATGCTGATAGTATAAGAGAAGATAATGACTATGTATCAAAAGTTTTACTTAATAATGGAAGTTTCTTCTTTAGTAGTGAAAATTCTAAGACTAATATATATGAAATGACTAGAGATAGCTATGCTGAAGTTAGTAGTTCATATTATAAATCTATTGATTTATTGTTAGAGATTTCTAGATGGTTTAAAGGAATAGTAGGAGGTGCATGATGGTTAAAATATTAAATGGAATGTTTTATTTCTTGAAATTTGTACTTTTACTTGCTGCTTTTGGAACTTCTTTGTATGTTTTGATTGCTATGTATCAAAGATTAGAAAAAGATATGATTAATTTAATTTATGTTTTTATACCTTATATAGTTATATTGGTATTATTTATTATTAATATGTTTTTCAGACAAACTGGTGTTACCAAAAATGTATTTTATAATATAACTTGTTGTTTGGTATTTTTTACAATAGCATTTTTAGCTTTAAGATCTGTATTTGATGTTAATATGATTTATAGGTGGAAAAATACATATCATATAAACTTTAACTTTTATTCTGATGTTCTTACTTTTATAAATGTTATGATATATGGTTTGTGTATTGCTAATGTATTTTTGATGTTTAGTGAAAGTAGTTTTAAACTAAATAAGAAAAAAGAAAATAATAAAGGTAGTACTTTAAAAAAAGAAAAACCTGTTGCTGTTCAACTTGATGATGAAGAAACTTTGTAATTAATACAGAGTTTTTTTCTTGAATTAATATTAGTTATTTGTTATGTTATATGAAAGAGAGCTTTGGTGATATAGATGGATAGTAATTTTAAATTTAAAAAAAAATTTGGTCAAAATTTTTTGAAGAATAATTTAATAATAGAGAAAATGGTAAAGAAAGTAGATATTTTGGATAATTCTCTCGTTATTGAAGTAGGTCCTGGAAGTGGTGCTTTGACTAAAGTACTTGCAAAAAATGCAAAATATGTTTTAACATATGAGATTGATAATGATCTTAAAGAAATATTAACTAGAGAATTTAATGATGTAAACAATGTAGATATTATTTTTTATGATTTTTTAAAAAGAAAAATAGAAGAAGATATTGAAAAATATAATGTAGATAATATTTATTTTATAAGTAATGTTCCTTATTATATAACTACACCAATTTTATTTAAATTAGTAGACTCTTCTATTAAATTTAAAAAGATAGTTATGATGGTTCAAAAGGAACTTGGGGAAAGAATGAGTGCAACTTGTGGAACTCGTAGTTATAATGCTTTAAGTGTTATACTTAACTATTCTTATGAATTAAAAAAAATTATGAATGTTTCTCGTTATGAATTTAAGCCTATTCCAAATGTTGATAGTGTTATAATTGAACTTACTTCTAAAGAAAAAAAGCTTCCTGTTAAAGATATTGACGTATTTTATAAATTAGTAAAAGATAGTTTTAGGTTTAAAAGAAAAAATTTAAAAAATAATTTAGGTAATTATAATTTAGAGATAATAGACAGTGTTTTAAAAAAATATAATAAAGATTTAAGAGTTAGAGCAGAAGAACTTTCTGTTGAAGTGTTTGTAGATATTACTAATAAAATATGTTAGTAATATTTTATTTTTTGTTTTCATATAATTTTTTGGAGATGAGGAATATGAATTTTAGAGTTGGTGATTTAGTAAGTCGTAATTCCCATAACAATGATATTATTTTTAAAATTTTAGAAATTAATAAAGGTATTGCTATATTAAAAGGAGTTGACTTAAGACTTTATGCTGATAGTGATATAGATGATTTAAAGGAAGTTGATGAAAAAATTGATTATGTTAAAAATGATAGAAAAATTATTGAGGAAAATAAAAAAGATATAAATTTAGATAGAAGTCAATATTTTTATATACCAGGTACTATTTTACATATAGATGGAGATCAGGAATATTTAGAAAGATGTTTAAATTTTTATAAAGATATAAAAGTTAAAGCTTATGGTGTTGATTTAAAAGAAAATGCTATGCCAATGGAAATTAGAAATTATTTAGAAAAATATAAACCTGATATTGTGGTTATAACGGGGCATGATGCTTATTATAGACGGAAAAATGATATGGAAGATATTAATAATTACCAAAATAGTAAAAATTTTGTTGATGCTATTAAAGAGGCTCGAAAATATGAAAAAAGTCAAGATAAACTTATTATAATAGCTGGTGCTTGTCAATCAAATTATGAACAACTTATAAAATCAGGGGCAAACTTTGCATCAAGTCCAAAAAGAATAAATATTCATGCTTTAGATCCAGCAATTATTGCTAGTTCAATTGCTTTATCTGAAAAAAATAAAAGTATAGATTTATTTAGTATGATAGAAAAAACAAAATATGGTGCAAACGGAATAGGTGGTATTATTACTAATGGAACTATGTATGTGGGGTTTCCTAGATGAATGTTGAAAAAATAAGAAATGAGATGGAAAAGAAAAAGGGAAAATTATTAAAGTTTAAGTTTAATGGTGCAAGGAATCAAACTGAAGAATTTGAAGGTAGAATAATAGATATATATCCTGCTGTTTTTATTATAGAGACAAAAACACAAGATAATAGAATAAAATCATTTACCTACAGTGATATTTTGATTGAAAACTTAGAAATCATTGATTGAGTAATTTTATCAAAAATTGTTGCATTTTATATATATTTGGTATAAAATATTATTATAAAGATTAAATGCTAAAGGAGGACAAAAGATGAAAATTACATCAGTTAATGTACGTAAGATCGAAAAAGAAGGATCTCGTATGAAAGGAATTGCATCAGTATTATTAGATGATAGTTTTGCAGTTCATGATATTCGTATTATTGAAGGTGATAATGGTTTATTTATTGCTATGCCTAGTCGTAAGACTGCAACAGGAGGATATCGTGATATTGCACATCCTATAAATCCAGAAGTGAGAGCAATGTTTGAAGAAGCAGTTATTAATGCTTATAATGAAGCAGAAGAGCCTCATGAAGAAGAAACAGAAGAAGAGTAAAATCTTCTTTTTTTGTCAATTACAATAAAAGTAATAAATTTTATTGTAATTTTTTGTTATTTAATGATATAATGTATATTGATAATAGGTAATTGGACCTATTGCTTTGAAAAGAAAAAAAGTGGGTGATCTTATGCATTCAGAAAATGAAGTTGTATATTTATATTTAGATGATATAATCCCTAATCGTTTTCAGCCTAGAGAATTATTTGATGAAAGGTCTTTAAAAGAACTTGCTGTTTCTATAAAGGAACATGGTGTTATTCAGCCTATAATTGTTCGTAAAAATGGTGAGAAATATGAGATAATTGCTGGTGAGAGAAGATATAAAGCTTCTGCCAAAGCAGGACTTACAAAGATACCTGCAATAATTCGTAATTTAGATGATAAAGAAAGTTCTAAAGTGGCATTACTTGAGAATTTACAAAGAAAAAATCTAAATCCTATTGAAGAAGCTAAAACTTATCAGAAAATTTTAGAGATTGATCAGATGACACAAGAAGAGCTTGCAAAAACTATGGGAAAAAGTCAATCTGCAGTTGCTAATAAGTTACGTTTATTATCATTATCAGATGCAGTACAGAATGCTCTTTTAGAAGCAAAGATTTCTGAAAGACATGCTAGAACTTTACTTGCTGTCCATGATAAAGAAGAACAAGAAAAATTAGTAAAAAAAGTAATTCAAGAACGTATTACTGTGAGAGAATTAGAAAGATTAATAAAACATGGACAAGATATGCAAAATGAGATGAATATGGAAGTTCCAAAAGAAGAAATAAAGACAGAAGATGATAATACGGATTTTAAATTTGATTCTTTTGATAATATTCCTCAGACAGAAGATAGTCATCATGTTCCTCCTATTCCTGATACAATGATTAATTTTGATGATGTTAATAAGGAGTTGAATAATGAAACTGTAGAAGAACGTGATGGTGCTGCTTTTAATCCACAATTGGGTGGAACAGAGAATGTTGGAAATAGAAAAATAAATGATGATTTATCATTTGATACATTAGAAAAGCCTAGTCTTATTGATTATGGAGAGGAAGACTCAGGTACTGATGAAGATGGTTCTTCTCAGAAAAATATTGATTTTACATCTCCTAAAGTTGATGAAAATAACTTTTTTGATGATGAGTTTATAAAAGGAAATGTTCCACAGCAGGATAATGATTCTTCTGTAACTTCTTTAGATAGCTTGTTAAATATTCATCCAGCTAAAGAAGAAAAAGTACGAGATGTTTCTAAAGATAATGATGATTTTGATATTACTGATGAGACAGATGATTTAAATGATGATTCATTTGAAGATGATTCAGATGATTATGATAATATGAAAATTCCAGATAATAATAGTAATAAAAAAGAGCCTGATATTATGAATTTTGATGAGACATTATTTAAAACTCCAACTATTGAAGATTTTGAGATAAAAAATAAAGCAAATATGATGAATTCTAGTGCTATTAATGCAAGTACGTATCGTAATGCTTTAAGAGAAGATGCATATCCAGAAATAAAAGAAGAACAAGAAAAAAATAAACAAAAAAAACCAATGAATTCTGATGTTCAATCTGGAATTAATGCTATACGTGATACAGTTAGAAGATTGGAAAATGAAAATTTAAAAATAGATACTGATGAAATGAATTTTGAAAATTCATATCAAATTGTTATTAAAATCCAAAAGTTTCCTAATGATGAGGAAAAGTAAATAAATAAAAATGACATAATAAAATTAGTATGTCATTTTTTTGATGCTTATATATAAACTTAATTTTTTTCTTCAAAAGCATTTCAAAATATTTCATTTTTTGGTACAATATTGTAAGTAGAAAAGAAAGGTGAGGTATGTATGGGTAAAGTAATATCTTTAGTAAATCAAAAAGGTGGAGTAGGTAAAACCACAACAAGTATAAACCTTTCAGCATCTTTAGCTTTACTTGGAAAAAAAGTTCTACTTATAGATTTAGATCCACAAGGAAATACTACAACTGGTGTTGGTATTAATAAAGTAGATTTTGAAAATAGTATTTATGAAGTTTTAGTTTCTAAATGTTCTATTAATGAAGCAATTATTAAGACTAAATATAAAAAATTATATGTTATTCCAGCAACACTTAATTTAGCTGGACTTGATTTTGAACTGATGGAAAAAGAAATTAATACCAAAGGTTTTTCTAGAGGTACGCAATTAAAAAAACATTTAGATACTATAAAGGATTCTTTTGATTATATAATTATTGATTGTCCACCATCACTTGGAATAATTACTACTAATGCACTTACTGCATCAGATTCAGTAATAATTCCTGTTCAATGTGAGTTCTTTGCATTAGAAGGTATTATGCAACTGTTGAATTCTATTATGATGGCACAAAATAAGTTGAATCATGATTTAGATATAGAAGGAGTACTTCTTACTATGTTAGATGCTAGAACAAATTTAGGTTTTGAAGTAGTAGACGATATTAGAAAGTTCTTTAAGGAAAGAGTTTATAATACTATTATTCCTAGGTTGATTAGACTTACTGAAGCTCCTTCTCATGGTGAACCAATTATAGCATATGATCCAAAGAGTAGAGGTAGTGAAGCTTATATAAATTTAGCTAAGGAAGTGATTGAAAGAAATGGAAAATAATAAGAGAAAGGCTTTAGGTCGAGGTTTAGAAGAATTATTCTCTAATGAACCGTTAGATTTTAATAAAGTAGAAGAGAAAATTATTACGGAAACTCCAAAAGAATCTATTGTTAAGGTAAATATATCTGATTTACGTAGTAATCCATATCAACCTCGTCAAAATTTTGATAAAGAGGCATTAAAAGAGTTAGCTGAATCTATAAAAGAACATGGTGTTTTTCAACCTATAATTGTTAAAAAAAGTATTAAAGGTTATGAAATAATAGCAGGTGAGAGAAGAGTTAAGGCATCATCAATTGCTGGTCTTAAAGAAATTCCTGCAATTGTTCGCAATTTTACAGATGATGAAATGATGGAAATTGCCTTACTTGAAAATTTGCAAAGAGAAAATTTGACTGCTATAGAAGAAGCAGTAGCTTATAGAAAAATGTTGGATCATTTAAAAATAACTCAAGAAGCACTTGCTAAGAGGCTGGGTAAAAGTAGAAGCCATATTACTAATATGATAGGACTTCTTAATCTTCCTTCTTCTGTAAAAGATTTAATAGCAGAAAAGAAAATTAGTATGGGGCATGCTAGAGTTCTTAGTAAGTTAGAAAAAGAGGATCAAATTAAATCTTTGGCAGAAAAAATAATTAATGACGGACTTAGTGTTAGACAACTAGAAGATGCTACTAGTAAGGAAGAAGAATTTGTAAGAAAAAATAAAATAGCAACTCCTAAAAAGAAAATTTCATCAGAATATAAATATTTGGAAGATACTTTATGTGAACAATTAGGAACAAAAGTAAAGATTAAGAATAATCGTTTAGAAATTCAGTTTGTGAATCAGAATGATTTAAATAGATTGTTAGAAATTATGAATTTGACTAATTAAAAGTGGGTGATAATATGGCAGTGTTTGGTATTGAACTGACAGTTATATTGGAAAAAATACTAGCATGTTTTACAAGTATAATAATTGGGATGTGTGTTTATAATTTTATAAAAAAATTTATTATTTCTACTATTAATAATAGTAAAACTAAATCCAAATATAAAAAGAAAAAATTGCAGACATTGCAATCAATGTTTATAAATTTTACAAAATATATAGTATATATTTTTGTTGCACTCTATATTTTATCTGTTTTTGGAGTTAATGTTAATGGTATAATTACTGGTCTTGGTGTTTCTGCTGCCTTAATAGGTCTTGCTTTTCAAGATACTGCAAAAGATATTATTGCAGGGATTTCAATTATAACAGATGATGAATATGAAATTGGTGATACTGTTAAAATAGATGATTTTATGGGAGAGGTTGTGTTTATCGGATTAAGATCAACAAAAATAAAAAATTTTGATGGTTCAACTATGATTATTGCAAACCATTCTATAAATAAAGTTATTAATTATAATATTCATGATTCTCTTGCTATTTTAGATTTCTCGGTTGCATATGAAAGTAATTTAGAAGAAGTAGAAAAAGTTTTGAACAAACTTGCTAAAAAATTAACTAAGAATTTAGATTATTTAAAAGGAGAAGTTCAAATATTAGGTATTGACGATTTGGATGAAAGTGCTGTAGTATATAGAATGACTGCTCCAGTTGAATCTATGAAGCAGTATGAAATTCAAAGAATTATGAGAAAGGAAGTTTTGAAAGTATTAAAAAATGCTTCAATAAAAATTCCTTATAATCAGATTGAGGTACATAATGCAAAATAATATAGATTATAAATTAGGTAGTAAAGTAGTTATGAAGAAACAGCATCCTTGTGGTACAAATGAATTTGAAATAACTAGAGTGGGTGCTGATATAAAAATAAGATGTGTAAATTGTGGAAGGTCTATTTTGCTTCCTAGAATAGAATTTAATAAAAAAATAAAAAAAGTAATCTCTTAGGAGTGATTAAATATGAAGTTATCAAAAAAAAGGAAATTAAAGCTTAAAAAGTTTTATTTTCATCCTATTACAGTATTTCTTTTCTTAAGTTTTATTGTAATATTATTGAGTGCTATCTTTGAGAAATTAGGTTTTCAAAGTACTTATCAATTAGTAAATGAGAATATAAATGATTTGGAAACTACTATGGTTTCTGTGGAAAGTCTTTTAAATTTTGATGGTATGAAATATATAATTAGTAATTGGACTACTAACTTTGTTAGTTTTGCACCACTTGCTAGTTTATTAATATCATTGATAGGTATTAGTGTATGTGAAGCTACTGGTTTTTTAGAAGCATTTAGTAAGAAGTATTTAAGAAAACTTAATAAACCCAAACTTACTTTTATTATTTTATTTTTGGGTATACTTTCATCTTTAATAAATGATGTTGGTTATGCTATATTAATACCACTTTCTGCTATTATTTATGCTATTTTAAAAAGAAATCCTTTACTTGGAATAATAACAGCATTCTGTGGTGTTGCATTTGGTTATGGTGTTTCTATTTTTATAGGGTCAATGGAAGTTTCACTTATTCCTTATACTATGGGTGCTGCTCATTTAATAGATGAAACTGCACATATTAGTTTAAGTTCTAATTTATTTATAATTATATTTAGTATGTTTGCACTAGCTATATTTGGTACTATTGCAATTGAGAAGTTTATTGCTCCTAAATTAAGTTCTTACAAAGAAGAGAAAAATTTTAGTAAAACTCAAGAACTTGATATTATTGATATTGAAGAGTTTGAACAAAGGAAAATAGAGAAAGAAAAAAATCAAAAACGTGGCTTAAGATTTGCTTTAATAACTGGTTTTTTAGTTGTTGCACTTTTCATTTATATGTTAATTCCTAATCTTCCACAATCAGGTTTATTATTGGATATGAAGCAGGAAACATATTTAAATCAAATATTTGGTGATAGCGCATATTTCCAGGATGGATTTACATTTATGATGAGTTTATTATTTTTACTTGTTGGACTTGCTTACGGAATAGGTGCAAAAAGTGTTAAAAATGATAAAGATATAGTAGAAAAAGCAACTTCAAATTTTGAAAAAATAGGTAGTATTATTTTACTTATGTTTGTTGCTTCTCAATTTATTGCAATATTTAAAAAAACAGAAATTGGTACTGTGATTGCTGGTAGTCTTGCTAATTTAGTTCAATCACTTAATTTTACAGGTATACCTTTAATTATTTTGGTTATTGTTGTTATTGCTATTTCTAATTTATTTTTAACATCACCAACAATTAAATGGCAAATATTCTCACCAGTTGTTGTACCATTATTGATGCAATCTAATGTATCACCACAGTTTGCTCAATTTATAATGAGAGCATCAGATTCTATGACAAATGGGATTACTCCGTTACTTGCTGCCTTTACAATTTATTTGGGTTATATGAATATTTATAATAGTGATAAATCAAAACCAATTATAATTACAAAAGCAATAAAACTGATTATGCCATACTTTTTTGTAAGTGTGATTGTTTGGTTAGTTATTATATTTGGCTGGTATTTGATAGGTCTTCCTATCGGACCAAATGTATATCCTACAATTTAAAAGTGTTGAAATACACTTTTTTTCTTGATATAATACAGAAAGAAAAGAGGGATAATATGAGTTTATGTGCAGGAATTATTGGACTTCCTAATGTAGGAAAATCTACTTTATTTAATGCAATTACAAAACAAAAAATACTTGCAGAGAACTATCCTTTTGCTACTATCGATCCAAATGTGGGAGTGGTTATAGTACCAGATGATAGAATAGAAAAATTGAATGATATGTACCAACCTAAAAAGAAAATACCTACTACTTATGAGTTTACTGATATTGCAGGACTTGTAAAAGGTGCATCTACTGGAGAAGGTTTAGGTAATAAATTTTTATCTCATATACGTGAGGTGGATGCTATAGTTGAAGTTGTCAGATGTTTTGATGATGGTAATATTATTCATGTTGATGGAGAGATAAATCCAATTAGAGATATTGAGACTATTAATTTAGAACTTGCTATTGCTGATTTGGAAATTATTCAAAATAGACTTGATAAAGTATCAAAAAAGGCAAGGACTACTAAAGGTAAAGAAGAACTTATGGAACTTGATGCTTTAGAAAAAGCAAAAGACGCATTAGAAGAAAATAAACCTTTAAGGTTGGTTGAATTTACCGATGAAGAAAAAATTGCTTTAAAATCATATAATTTTTTGACTATCAAACCTATAATATATATTACGAATATCTCGGAGGATATGATAGGTAAAGGAGATAATGAATATATTAAGCAAGTTAGAGATTATGCAAAAAAAGAAGATGCTAAAGTAGTAGTAGTTTGTGCTAAATTGGAAGAAGATTTATCTGAACTAGAAGATGATGAAAAGAAAGAATTGCTTGAAGGCTTAGATATGCAAACTTCTGGTCTTGACGATTTAATTCAAGCAACATATGATTTGTTAGGACTTGCAACTTATTTTACTGTTGGAAAAGACGAGGTTAGAGCGTGGACTTTTAAAAAAGGTATGAATGCTAAACAATGTGCAGGTATTATTCATACTGACTTTGAAAGAGGTTTTATAAGAGCGGAAGTAATGTCATATAATGATTTAATATCTTGTGGTAGTGAAATTGCTGTTAAAGAAGCAGGAAAAGCAAGACTTGAAGGAAAAGATTATTTAATGCAAGATGGGGATATTTGTCATTTTCGTTTTAATGTTTAATATTATATATAAGAAAGTATAAGTAAATAACTTTACATTTGTAGTAGTTGTTTACTTTGTTTTTTACATAGTGAAGTTTGTTTTGTTATAAAATGTGTTTTTATATCTCATTTTAATGTATAAAAATATATGCTTTATAGAAAAATAAATGACTGAATTTTATTAGAAGTTCCCATTTTTATAAAAAATAAAAATAGTAAGAGAAAATTCCCAAAGTTAAAGGGATTTTTTCTTTTTAAAATTTACAAAATGGTAAAAATGTGATAATATATAGTCGTGTTTTTGAAAACAAAGCACGCCAAAAAGTGTACGATATTAGCGTTTTTATGACTAAGTTCCCGTACATTGTTTTAGATTATTGATGTT